>NZ_JXSP01000048.1:0-29812 GCF_000946635.1 Micrococcus sp. MS-ASIII-49 | reverse complement strand
CCCCACGAGGTGCAGGCGACCCCGCCAGCTGCGGGGTGGGGTGGGGGTGACGCTCGGACTGTCACCAGGGCAGGCGGCTGGGCCGTCGCTCATGTATTCAGGGGCTCCATAAAGGGTCGAATGAATAATGGCGGCACATTACCACCGGTAACCGGTCGCAGGGCAAGGTGGGGTGTGGCCTCGCCGCCGACATCGGGCATCTGCCCGCCAGGATGTCCAGCCGGGTATACCCCTTTACACGCCCCGTCCGCCCACGAGAGCATCACGTCAGAAACGGTCCCAAACCGAGCTGTTGGACAGAAGTGTCGGAGGGTCTGAGACGTGGTGGGACAGACCGTCGGGTGCGTGTGAGGCCACCCCCGTGGGAGTCGGCCGACGCCCCGCACCCACGAACGTCGGCTCACGTCAGGGCGAGCATGGCGACGCGCCGAGGGGACGGGCGCCGAAGCCTTCTCCCGATAGAACGAGCACGTGGCGAGCCGGTGGTTGAGGGGGCCCGGCACCAGGTCTGCGACGAAGGCCCATGAGGATCTCCAGCCCCGGAAGCCAGGCTCCAGCGCTGGGCAGCTCGGCACTGCTGGGCAGCCGAGCCATCTCCACGAGCTGCGCATCACCGGGATCCCGCTCCCATTCCATGCCTTCCACCGCATTGCCCGTGGCCACCCGCCAGCGGGAGAGGATCTTCTGCGCTCGCTGCAACCGGGCGCTCACTCGGTGTGCGGGACGGGATGGGTCGCCTTCATCGTGGTGGGTCATGCTCCAGTTCGCGGGTCCGAGCGCGGGGCTCTGCTCCTCGTCCGGGAAGGGGAGGAGGGCCACGACGGCTACCCCCAGATCCTCTCGCCGCATCATTCCTGTTCCCCGTCGGCGACGTGGGCGCGGCCGCGCCGCCCGCCGGTGACCTCCAGGGCCTGGACCCGAGGCCCGGACGCGTGGACAGTCGACGAGATGGATGTGTGCGTCGCGGAAGAGATCTGGTGCGGTGGGCCCGGGCGGGGTTCGGGGCAGTGATCGACCTGGTGGTGTCTCAGGTGTGCAAGGAGCGGTGTCGTCGCTGGGGTCAGAAACGAGCGTGTCGTGCCCACCTGTCGGAGGTCGCCCGGGCCATGCGTGCGGACCGGACGGGCACGTTCAGCCCGTCATCCCCACGTCCACGGCCGCCTCGCGCGCGTGCCCCGATGGGAGTGAAGGAACGTGCAGACATGGGAGGGGGAGGACGCTGAGCGGCCGGCACGTCCCACGTGGGCCCGTAGGTGCAGCGCGTGGCGAAGACCCCGCCGTCCCGTCCGTCACAATGACCGACTCCGGTCTGGGCTGGAGGGGCAGGGTCGCTAGGGTGGTCCCGTGAAGACCTTCGACGAGCTGTACGCGGAACTGACGCGCAAGGTGCAGGAGCGCCCCGAGGGCTCCGGCACCGTGGCCCAGATCGACGCCGGCGTCCATGCGATCGGCAAGAAGGTCGTCGAGGAGGCGGCCGAGGTCTGGATGGCCGCCGAGTACGAGTCGGATGAGGCCGCCGCCGAGGAGATCTCTCAGCTGCTCTACCACGTGCAGACCATGATGATCGCCCGCGGCATCAGCCTCGAGGACGTCTACCGCCACCTCTGAGGCCGCCGGCCCCGTTTTCCGCCCGCCCCACCGCACCCCGAGGAGACCGACGCGTGCTGCGCATCGCCGTTCCGAACAAGGGCGCCCTCGCCGGGGCCGCCCGTGAGATCCTGCAGGAGGCCGGCTACCGCCAGCGCCGCGACTCCCGCGAGCTGGTGCTCGTGGACCCCGAGAACCAGGTGGAGTTCTTCTACCTGCGTCCCCGGGACATCGCGGTGTACGTGGGCAAGGGCACCCTCGACGTCGGCCTCACCGGGCGGGACCTGTTCCGCGACGCCCAGGTCGAGGGCACAGCGGAGGAGATCATGGCGCTGGGCTTCGGCCGGTCTGTGTTCCGACTGGCCGCGCCCGTGGGCACGTTCTCCTCCGAGTCCGAGCTGACCGGCAGGCGCATCGCCACCAGCTACGACGGCCTGCTGCACGCCTACCTGGAGCGCACCGGCCTTGACGCCGAGGTGGTCCACCTCGACGGCGCCGTGGAGTCCTCCGTCAAGCTCGGCGTGGCGGACGCGATCGCCGACGTCGTGGAGACCGGCAGCACCCTGCGCGCCGCCGGCATGGAGGTCTTCGGCGAGTCCATCCTCGACTCGGAGGCCGTGCTGATCGGCCGCGCAGGGGAGCGCCCCGAGGGCCTCGACGTGCTGCTGCGCCGCCTCAAGGGCGTGCTCGTGGCCCGCCGCTGGGTGATGATCGACTACGACATCCGTCGTGACCTGCTGGAGGCGGCCACCGCGGTCACCCCCGGACTGGAGTCACCGACGGTCTCCCCGCTGCGGGACGAGACGATGGTCGCCGTGCGCTCCATGGTCCGCAAGCCGGACGCCAACCGCGTCATGGACGAGCTGTACGCCCTGGGCGCCCGCGGCATCCTGATCTCCGCGATCCACGCGATCCGCCTCTGACGGCCCGCGCCGTCCCGCCCGAGCCCCCCGAGACGAAGGAGCCGACGTGAGCCTCGCCGTGCGTGTCATCCCCTGCCTGGACGTGGACGCCGGGCGCGTGGTCAAGGGCGTGAACTTCGAGAACCTGCGGGACGCGGGCGACCCGGTCGAGCTCGCCCGCCGCTACAACGCCGCGGGTGCCGACGAGATCACGTTCCTCGACGTCACCGCCTCCACCTCGGACCGCGCCACGACCAACGACGTCGTGACCCGCACGGCCGAGGAGGTCTTCATCCCGCTGACCGTGGGCGGCGGCGTACGCACCGTCGAGGACGTGGACCGGCTGCTGCGCACGGGGGCGGACAAGGTCTCCGTCAACACCGCCGCCGTGGCCCGGCCCGAGCTGATCACGGAGATCACCCGCCGCTTCGGGTCCCAGGTCCTCGTGCTCTCCCTCGACGCCCGGCGCACGGAGGACCCGGGCTGCGCCTCCGGCTATGAGGTCACCACCCACGGCGGACGCCGCGGCACCGGCATCGACGCCGTCGCCTGGTGCCGGGAGGCCTCCGAGCGCGGCGTGGGGGAGATCCTGCTCAACTCGATCGACGCGGACGGCACGCGCGAGGGCTTCGACCTGGAGATGATCCGGGACGTGCGCGCCGTGACGCGCGTGCCGCTGATCGCCTCCGGCGGCGCCGGCGAGCCCGAGCACTTCCCACCCGCCGTCGCGGCCGGTGCGGACGCGGTGCTCGCCGCCTCCCTGTTCCACTTCGGCCCGGACGACATGCTCGCCCGCGTCAAGGACGCCCTGCGGCAGGCGGGGCACACCGTCCGCTGACCCCGGCGGCCACGCCCCGCTCCGGCTCCCTAGACTGGACCTCCATGAGCATCTCCCCGCCCGACGACCTCGTGGCCTCCGTGACCTTCGACGACCGGGGCCTGGTGCCCGCCATCGCCCAGCAGGAGGGCACCGGCGAGGTGCTCATGATGGCGTGGATGAACGAGGAGTCCCTGCGCGCGACGCTCGAGACCGGCTGGGCCACCTACTGGTCCCGCTCGCGCGGCGAGCTGTGGCGCAAGGGGGAGACCTCGGGCCACCTGCAGCGGGTGCGCGCGGTCCACGCGGACTGCGACGGCGACACCCTGCTGCTCACCGTGGACCAGACCGGCCCCGCCTGCCACACGGGCACCCGCACCTGCTTCACCGGCCGCGAGATCGTCACGCCGGCGGCCGCCGTCGACCCCGAGGAGGCCGCCCGATGACCGCCGCCACCACTCCCTCCCGTGCGGAGTTCCTGCGTCTGGCGGACACCGCCCGCGTGATCCCCGTGGTCCGCACGGTGCTGGCGGACGGCCTCACGCCGCTGGCGATCCATCGGCGCCTGGCCGGCTCCCGCCCCGGCACCTTCCTGATGGAGTCCGCCACCCCGGGCGCGGCGTGGTCCCGGTACAGCTTCATCGGGGCCGGCTCATCCGTCACCCTGACCTCGCGGGACGGCGAGGCGCACTGGCAGGGCACCCCGCCCGAGGGGCTGCCCACGCAGGGCCGCGCCCTGGACGTGCTCGCGGCATGCCTGCGCCTGCTGCGCACGGACGTGCGCGCCGAGGTCGGAGGCGTTCTGCCGCACCTCGTCTCCGGCATGGCCGGCTTCCTGGGCTGGAACACGGTCCGCGCGTGGGAGCGCCTGCCGCACCCGCCCGAGGACCACCTCGGCCTGCCCGACCTCGCGATGAACCTCGTCACCGACCTGGCCGTGCACGATGCCCTGGACGGCACCGTGACGCTGATCGCCAACGCGGTGAACGGCAACGGCCTGGCCACCGGCGCGGACCGCGCCTACGACGACGCGCTCGCCCGACTGGACGCCATGGTCCAGCGCCTGGCCGCCCCGGCAGCGGACCCGGTCAGCGACGTCCCGCGTCGCTGGCTCGAGGCGGACGCGGACGAGGTCGCCGCCCAGGCCGAGGACCGGTGGGGCGCCGAAGGCTTCCGCGAGGCCGTCGCGAAGGCCCAGCGGGCGATCCGCGACGGCGAGGTGTTCCAGGCCGTCGTCTCCCGCCGCCTCTCGGTCACCACGGACGCCGCCGGTCTGGACGTGTACCGCGTCCTGCGCATGGTGAACCCGAGCCCCTACATGTACCTCTTCTCCTTCGAGACCCCGGACGGGGAGCCGTACGAGATCGTGGGCTCCTCGCCCGAGGCGCTCGTCACCGTGCGGGACCGCCGCGTGGTCACCCATCCGATCGCCGGCTCACGGCGGCGCGGGGCCACCGAGGAGGACGACCGCCTCCTCGGCAAGGACCTGGTGGAGGACGAGAAGGAGCGGGCCGAGCACCTCATGCTCGTGGACCTCTCCCGCAACGACCTCTCGCGCGTGTGCCGCCCCGGCACCGTCGAGGTCACCCAGTTCATGGAGCTCGAGGCGTTCAGCCACATCCTCCACCTGGTCTCCCACGTGGAGGGCCGCATGCGCGACGACGTCGACGCGCTCGACGTCCTCCGCGCCGCCTTCCCCGCCGGCACGCTGTCCGGCGCCCCGAAGCCCCGCGCCCTGCAGCTGCTGGACGAGTGGGAGCCGACCGAGCGCGGGCCCTACGGCGGCGTCGTCGGCTACTTCGACCTGGCGGGCAACATGGACATGGCGATCAACATCCGCTCGGCCACGCTGCACCGCGGCCAGGCGCACGTGCAGGCCGGCGCCGGCATCGTCGCCGACTCCGATCCCGACGCCGAGACCGCCGAGACCGTCACCAAGGCGACGGCGCCGCTGCGGTCCGTGCTGACCGCGGGCGAGCTGGGGCAGGCGTGATGCGCCGCCGCACCGTGGTCCTCGCCGCGCTGGCCGCCGGCGGGCTCGTGCTGCTCACGGCGGGCCGCACCTGGGTGACCGCCACGGGCCTGTCCGGCGGGATCGCCTCCGAGGCGACGACGTCGGGCGGCGCCGCCGCGCCCGTCGCCACCGCCATGGCCCTGGTCGTGATGGCCGGTGCCCTCGCCCTGACCACCGCCCGGCGCCTCGGCGCCGTGATCGTCGGCGTGCTCATGGCGCTGGCCGGGGTCGTGATCGCCTCGACCTCGGTCACCGCCGCCCTGGATCCGGCGACGACGGCGGCCGCCGCGGTCGCCGACGCGACCGGGACCACCGCGCTCGCGCAGGACTACGCAGTGACGGCGTGGCCGTGGGTCGCGGCGGCCGGCGGCGTGCTCGCGGCGCTGTGCGGCGTCGTGGCGGCACTGGCGGGCCGTGGCTGGCGTTCGTCCCGGCGCTACGAGAAGGCGCCTGCGGCCTCCGAGCCCGGCCCGGCCGCCGCCGGGGAGCAGCCCGCGCAGTCCGCCCGCGAGGCGGCCCAGCGCCGGCGCGTGGACCAGATGGACGCGTGGGACGAGCTGTCCCGCGGCAACGACCCCACGTGAGCGCCCGTCTCTCGGACCGCCCCGCACCGCCCGGGTCGTCCCGGGTCACGCGGGCCCGGTCCCGTGCCCGCATGGCACAATGAGGGACAGTCGTCATGTACACCACGCACCAGTGAGGGACAGCCATGAGCCACACCGCGAACACCGCGCACACCGAGCCCACCACCCGTCGCGCCGCCCGCCGCGGCGCCGTCGAGGACGTCGTCGTCACCGAGGACGGCCTGGTGCTCAACGACCCGACCCACCTCGAGCTGCCCGGCCACGGCAACTCGCCCGGCGCGTGGGCCATGGTGGCGCTCGTGCTCGTCGGCTTCGTCGCCGGCTGCGTCGGCCTGCTCGCCGACTGGAGCGTCGTCGTCTGGATCGGCGTGGCCCTGATGGCCGTGGGCGTCGTCGTGGGCATCGTCGCCGGCAAGGCCGGCGCGGGTCGCGGCCAGCACGGTCACTGATCCGCGTGTCCGTCCTCCAGGAGATCATCGACGGCGTCCGTGAGGACCTCGAGCCTCGCCGCCGTGCCCTGCCCGAGGCGCGCCTGTCCGAGCTGGTGGCCGCCGCCCCCGCGCCGCGTGACGCCCACGCGGCCCTGCACGGCGGACGCACCGACCCCGCGGGGATCCGGGTGATCTCCGAGGTGAAGCGGGCGAGCCCCTCCAAGGGGGCGCTCGCCGAGATCCCCGAGCCGGCCACCCTGGCCCGCGCGTACGAGCGCGGCGGCGCCAGTGCCGTCTCCGTGCTCACCGAGGCCCGCCGCTTCGGCGGCAGCCTGGCCGACCTGGACGCCGTGCGTGCCGCCGTCGATCTGCCGGTCCTGCGCAAGGACTTCACCGTCACCGAGTACCAGATCCACGAGGCCCGCGCCCACGGGGCCGACCTGGTCCTGCTGATCGTGGCCGCCCTCGACGACGCCGAGCTGGCCGGCTTCCTGCAGCTCACCGAGTCCCTGGGCATGCACGCCCTCGTGGAGGCCCACACGCCCGAGGAGATCGAGCGCGGCGTCGCCGCCGGCGCCCGCATCCTCGGCGTCAATGTGCGCAACCTCAAGACCCTCGACGTCGACCCGGCCCGCTACGCCGCGCTGGCCGACGGGCTGCCCGAGGACGTCGTCCGGGTCGCCGAGTCGGGCGTCGAGTCCGAGGAGCAGATCAAGGCCTACGCCGCCGCGGGCGCCGACGTCGTGCTCGTGGGCGAGGCCCTCGTGCGCCACGGCGCCCCCGAGGAGGCGCTGCGCGCGTTCCGCGCCGCGTCCCTCACCGTCCGCTGACCGAACCAGACCCGAGGAGCGTGGTCGCCATGAGCGCCGACCGTCCGAGCACCGAGCCCGCGATCGAGTTCGAGGGGCCGTATCAGGGTCAGGCCGGGCCCTACTTCGGCGACTACGGGGGGCAGTGGATGCCCGAGTCCCTCATGGCCGCGCTGCAGGAGCTCACCCGCACCTACGAGGAGGCGCGGCAGGACCCCGCCTTCGAGGCCGAGCTGCGGACCCTGTTCCGGGACTACGTGAACCGGCCCTCCCTGTTGAGCGAGGTGCCGCGGTTCGCCTCGGACACCCCCGGCGTGCGCATCTTCCTCAAGCGCGAGGACCTCAACCACACCGGCTCGCACAAGATCAACAACGTGATCGGCCAGGCGCTGCTCGCCCGTCGCATGGGCAAGACGCGTCTGATCGCGGAGACCGGCGCCGGCCAGCACGGCGTGGCCACGGCGACGGCGGCCGCGCTGTTCGGCATGGAGTGCACCGTGTACATGGGGGAGGAGGACACCCGCCGCCAGGCCCTGAACGTGGCGCGCATGCAGATGCTCGGCGCCGAGGTGGTGCCCGTGGCGATCGGCGCCCGCACCCTGAAGGACGCGATCAACGAGGCCCTGCGGGACTGGGTCGCCTCCGTGGACACCACGCATTACCTGATGGGCACGGTCACGGGCCCGCACCCGTTCCCCGCCATGGTGCGCTACTTCCACTCCGTGATCGGCGAGGAGGCCCGCGAGCAGATCCTGGCGCAGGCCGGCCGCCTGCCGGACGCCGTCGCGGCGTGCGTGGGCGGCGGGTCCAACGCGATGGGCCTGTTCCACGGCTTCCTCGACGACCCTGAGGTGGAGCTCTACGGCTTCGAGGCCGGGGGCGAGGGCCTCGAGACCGGTCGCCACGCCGCGTCCATCACGCTCGGACGCACCGGCGTGCTGCACGGCGCCCGCACGTACCTGATGCAGGACGAGGACGGGCAGACGATCGACTCCCACTCGATCTCCGCCGGCCTGGACTACCCGGCCGTCGGCCCGGAGCACGCCTTCCTGCACGACACGGGCCGCGCCGTCTACGAGCCGGTCTCGGACACCGAGTGCATGGACGCCTTCCTCCGGCTCACGCGCACCGAGGGCATCACGCCCGCCATCGAGTCGGCCCACGCCCTGGCCGGTGCGCTGCGCCTGGCCCGCCGCTGGGCGGACGAGGGCCTCGTGGGGCCGGACGCCCCGGAGGGGGAGGAGCGGATCATCATCGTGAACCTCTCCGGCCGCGGGGACAAGGACGTCGCCACCGCGGCGGCCTGGTTCGGCCTCGGCACGGCCACGGAGGAGAAGGACCCGCTCGAGGAGATGACCCCCGGAGAGGAGCAGTGACCGGCATGACCGTGCACTCCAAGACCGCCGCGGCCCTGGATGCCGCGAAGGCGGCCGGCCGCACCGGCCTCGTCGCCTTCCTGCCGGCCGGCTACCCGTCCGTGGACGAGTGCGTCGAGGCCGTCGTCGCCGCCGCGGAGAACGGCGCCGATGTCATCGAGCTGGGCCTGCCCTACACGGACCCCGTGATGGACGGCCCCGTGATCCAGGCCGCGACCCAGGCCGCCCTGCAGGCGGGTTTCCACGTGGCCGACGTGTTCGACATCATCCGACGGGTGACCCAGCGCACTGACGCCGCGGTGCTGGTGATGACGTACTGGAACCTCGTGGACCGCATGGGCGTCGACGAGTTCGCGCGCCGCCTCGCCGAGGCCGGGGGCGCCGGTCTCGTCACCCCTGACCTCGTGCCCGAGGAGGCCGGCGCCTGGATGGAGGCCTCGGACCGTCACGGCCTGGACCGCGTGTTCCTCACCGCGCCCTCGTCCACGGACGAGCGGGTGCGCCTCACCGTCGACTCCTCCCGCGGCTTCGTGTACGCCGTGTCGGTCATGGGCGTCACCGGCGCCCGCGACGCGGTGTCCACCGTGGCCGAGACCGTGGTCCGCCGGGCTCAGGATGCCGGGGCGGAGCACGTGTGCGTTGGCCTCGGCGTCTCCCGGGCCGCGCACGTCCGCGAGATCGGCGCCTACGCCGACGGCGCGATCGTCGGCACGGCCCTGGTGCGCGCGCTGACGGACGGCGGGCCGCAGGCCGTGGGCACGCTGACCCGCGAGCTCGCCGCCGGCACGGTCCGAGAGGGCTGAGGGTGACCGCCGCCCTGGCCCCGCTCGCCGCCTTCCCCGCCCCCGGGTGGGACGGGTTCCAGCTGGGCCCGGTGAAGATCCACGCGTACGCGCTGTGCATCATCCTGGGCATCGTCCTGGCGCTGTGGCTCGCCGAGCGTCGGTGGCGCGCCCGCGGCGGCCCCGAGGACCGTGTGCTCGACATCGCCCTGTGGGCCATCCCGTTCGGCTTCGTGGGCGGTCGGCTCTACCACGTGTTCTCCTCACCGGACCGGTACTTCGGGCCCGGCTTCGACGGCACGGGCGACCCGATCCAGATCCTGTACGTGTGGAACGGTGGACTGGGCATCTGGGGCGCGATCGCCCTCGGCGCCGTGGGCGCGTGGATCGCGTGCCGCCGCTACGGGCTGCGGCTGACGGCCTTCGGCGACGTCGTCGCGCCGGGCATCCTGCTGGCCCAGGCCATCGGCCGGTGGGGCAACTGGTTCAACCAGGAGCTCTTCGGCGGCCCGACGACCCTGCCCTGGGGGCTCGAGGTCGACCCGGCCAGCCCGAACTTCCCGGCCGGCTACGCCCCGGACACGCTGTTCCACCCCACGTTCCTCTACGAGTGCCTGTGGAACCTGGCCGGGGTCGCGCTGCTGCTCCTCGTGGACCGCGCGCTGCACCTGCGCCACGGCCTCATGCTGTGGTCCTACGTCGCCTGGTACACCGCGGGCCGCACGTGGATCGAGATGCTGCGCATCGACGACGCCGAGATGGTCACGCTCTTCGGCGTCACCCAGCGGCTCAACGTGTGGACGTCCCTGCTGGTGTTCGTCATCGCCCTCGCGTTCATCGTCGGGATCCTGCTGCGCCATCGCGGCGCGGCCGCCGGCCCCCACGCCCACCAGAGCGTGTGGCGCGCCGGGCACGCCCCCGAGGGCGACGACGGCGCCGCCGTCCCCGCGGGCCGCTCCGGGTCCCACGCCGTGGGCGCGGCGGAGGACGACGCCGTCCGGCGCTGACCCGCTCCCCGGCGCGCCCGCGAGGGGCGCCCGGGGCCCCGGTGTCCCACATGGTGGACATTCGGCGTGTCACAGAACGTCCGGTTCCGCACAGTGGGACGTCGCGCCCGGTAGCGTCTCTTCCACCTCGGGGCCGTCGGCCCCGAGCGTCGGGGCCAGCGCCGTCCCCGTCCGAACCCTGCTCTCCGGAAAGGACGGCACCATGCCCGTGGCATCCTCGCCCGCCTCGGCCCCCCGCGCGGGGGGACCGGTGGATCCCTTCGTCCGCTATGCGGACGTCCCCGCCGCCCAGGGCCTCTACGACCCGTCCCGGGAGACCGAGAACTGCGGCCTCGCCGTCATCGCCACCCTGCGGGGCACCCCGGGCCACGACATCGTCCAGCACGCGCTGACCGCCCTGCGCGCGCTCGAGCACCGCGGGGCGGTGGGCGCCGACGAGGGCACCGGCGACGGCGCCGGCCTGCTGACCCAGATCCCCGACGAGCTGTTCCGTGCCGTCGTCGACGCCGAGCTGCCCCCCGTGGGCGAGTACGTCGCCGGCACCGCCTTCCTGCCGCCCGTCGACGGCGAGCGCGCCGAGGCGAAGGAGGCCGTCGAGCGGCTGGCCGAGGAGGAGGGGCTGCAGGTCCTGGCGTGGCGCGAGGTGCCCACCGACCCCTCGGCCCTGGGCGTCGGCTCCCGGGCGGCCATGCCCGCGTTCGAGCAGCTGTTCCTGTCCCTGGCGGACGGTCAGGACGGCACCGAGCCGGGGCAGTCGCTGGACGTGCGGGCGTGGCGGGTGCGCCGCCGCGCCCAGTCCCGCGCCGGCGTCTATTTCCCCTCGCTCTCGTCCCAGACGATCGTCTACAAGGGCATGCTGACGACGGCCCAGCTGGAGCCGTTCTACCCGGACCTCTCGGACGAGCGGTTCACCACCCGGCTGGGCGTGGTCCACTCGCGGTTCTCCACCAACACGTTCCCCTCGTGGCCGCTGGCCCAGCCGTTCCGCACCATCGCGCACAACGGCGAGATCAACACGGTCAAGGGCAACCGCAACTGGATGCGCGCCCGTCAGGGCCAGCTCAAGCACCCGATGCTCGGCGAGGTCCCCGAGGACCTGTTCCCGCTGATCAGCCCCATCGGCTCGGACTCGGCCTCCTTCGACGAGGTCGCGGAGCTGCTCATGCTCTCCGGGCGCCCGCTCACCCAGGCGATCATGATGATTATCCCGGAGGCGTGGGAGAACCACGCGACCATGGACCCGGCCCGCCGCGCCTTCTACCAGTACCACTCCATGCTCATGGAGCCCTGGGACGGACCGGCCGCCGTCGCCTTCTCCGACGGCACCCAGGTGGGCGCCGTGCTGGACCGCAACGGCCTGCGCCCCGCCCGCTGGTGGGTCACCGACGACGGCCTCGTCGTCCTGGCCTCCGAGGTCGGCGTCGTGCCGATCGAGCCCTCGGCGGTGGTGCGCAAGGGGCGCGTGGCCCCGGGGCGCATGTTCCTCGTGGACACCGAGCAGGGCCGGATCATCGGCGACGACGAGATCAAGGCCGAGGTCGCCTCCGCCCAGCCGTGGGAGGACTGGGTGCGCCAGAACCTCCTGGACCTGGAGTCGCTCCCCGAGCGCGAGCACGTCCGCCACACCTCCGAGTCGATCCTGCAGCGTCAGCGCATCTTCGGGTACACCTCGGAGGAGCTGCGCATCCTCGTCGGGCCGATGGCCCAGACGGGCGCCGAGCCGCTCGGTGCGATGGGCACGGACACGCCCATCGCCGTCCTCGCCAAGCGGCCCCGGCTGCTCTTCGACTACTTCGTGCAGTCCTTCGCCCAGGTGACGAACCCGCCGCTCGACGCGATCCGCGAGGAGCAGGTGACCTCGATGCGCACCGCGATCGGCCCGCAGGGCAACGTGCTCTCCCTCGAGCAGGTGCGCACCCGCCAGGTCGACGTCCCGTTCCCCGTGATCGACAACGACCAGCTGGCCCGCATCCAGCACCTGCGCGACGCCGACGGCACCCGCCTGACCCTCAAGGTGAACGGCGTGTACCGGGTGGCCGGAGGCGTCGAGGAGCTCCGCGCCCAGCTGAAGGCGATCTGCGAGCAGGTCTCGGCCGCCGTCAACCGCGGCGTGGAGTACGTGGTGCTGTCCGACCGCGGCGCCACCGCCCAGTGGGCGCCGATCCCGTCCCTGCTGCTGACCTCCGCCGTGCACCACCACCTGCTGGCCTCGGCCAACCGCACCAAGAGCTCGCTGATCGTCGAGGCGGGCGACGTGCGCGAGGTCCACCATGTGGCCGTCCTGCTCGGCTACGGGGCCTCCGCGGTCAACCCGTACCTGGCCATGGAGTCCGCCGAGGAGCTCGTGCGCACGGGGGAGGTCTCGGGCGTCACCGCCGAGCAGGCCGTGGCGAACCTGATCAAGGCGCTCGGCAAGGGCGTCCAGAAGATCATGTCCAAAATGGGCATCTCCACGGTCGCCTCCTACACCGGCGCCCAGACGTTCGAGGCGCTCGGCCTGTCCCGGCGCTTCGTGGACCGCTACTTCGTGGGCACCACGAGCCCGCTCGACGGCGTGGGCATCGACGTCGTCGCCGCCGAGATCCAGGCGCGCCACGAGTTCGCGTATCCGCCGGACGGCAACGACATCAACCCGTACCGCGAGCTCGAGGTGGGCGGCGAGTACCAGTGGCGGCGCGAGGGCGCGCCGCACCTGTTCAACCCCGAGACCGTGTTCCGCCTCCAGCACTCCACGCGGGAGCGGCGCTACGACGTCTTCAAGGACTACACGCGTCGCGTGGACGACCAGGCGGAGGAGCTCATGACCCTGCGCGGGCTCATGCGCCTGCGCACGGGCGAGCGGCCGCCGGTGCCCGTCTCCGAGGTGGAGCCCGTCGAGTCGATCGTGCGCCGCTTCTCCACCGGCGCGATGTCCTACGGCTCCATCTCGCAGGAGGCGCACGAGACCCTCGCGATCGCCATGAACCGCCTCGGCGCCCGCTCGAACTCGGGCGAGGGCGGCGAGGACCCCGAGCGCCTGCTGGACCCGGAGCGCCGCTCGAAGATCAAGCAGATCGCCTCGGGCCGGTTCGGCGTCACCAGCCTGTACCTGGCCACCGCGACCGACCTGCAGATCAAGATGGCCCAGGGCGCCAAACCCGGCGAGGGCGGCCAGCTGATGGGGACCAAGGTGTACCCGTGGGTCGCCCGCACGCGGCACTCGACCCCGGGCGTCTCCCTGGTGTCGCCGCCGCCGCACCACGACATCTACTCGATCGAGGACCTGGCGCAGCTGATCCACGACCTCAAGCGGGCCAACCCGACCGCGCGGGTCCACGTCAAGCTCGTCTCCGAGTCCGGCGTGGGCACGGTGGCCGCGGGCGTCGCCAAGGCGCGCGCCGACGTCGTGCTCATCTCCGGCCACGACGGCGGAACGGGCGCCTCCCCGCTGAACTCCCTCAAGCACGCGGGCACCCCGTGGGAGATCGGCCTGGCCGAGGCGCAGCAGACGCTCATGCTCAACGGCCTGCGCGAGCGCGTCACCGTCCAGGTGGACGGGCAGCTCAAGACCGGCCGGGACGTCGTGATCGCCGCACTGCTCGGGGCCGAGGAGTTCGGCTTCGCGACCGCCCCGCTCGTGGTCTCCGGCTGCATCATGATGCGCGTGTGCCACCTGGACACGTGCCCCGTGGGCGTGGCCACCCAGAACCCCGAGCTGCGCGCGCGCTTCACGGGCAAGCCCGAGTTCGTCGTCAACTTCTTCGAGTTCATCGCGCAGGAGGTCCGCGAGCTGCTCTCGCAGCTGGGCTTCCGCACGCTCGACGAGGCGATCGGCCACCGCGAGCTGCTCGACGTGGACGCGGCCCTGCACCACTGGAAGTCCGAGGGCCTGGACCTCTCGGGCATCCTCGCGGACCCCTCCGTCGGCCGGCGTCCGGGCCACGAGGACGCGCCCATGCGCCGCACCACCGAGCAGGACCACGACCTCGCCTCCCACATCGACCACCGGTTCATCGCCCGGCTGGGGGACACGCTCACGACGGGCACGCCCGTCGTGATGGACGAGGCCGTCGTGAACACGGACCGGTCCGTGGGCACGCTGCTGGGCTACCACGTCACGAGCACGCGGCTCGCCGACGAGCTGGACGACGACACGATCACCGTGCGCCTGACGGGCGAGGCCGGCCAGTCCCTCGGCGCCTTCCTGCCCGCCGGCGTCACCCTGCGGCTCTCGGGCGACGCCAACGACTACGTCGGCAAGGGCCTGTCGGGGGGACGCGTGATCGTCCGCCCCGACGCCGAGGCCCCGTTCGTGGCCGAGGAGAACACCGTGGCCGGCAACGTGATCGGCTACGGCGCCACCTCGGGCCAGCTGTTCCTGCGCGGCCGCGTGGGGGAGCGGTTCCTCGTGCGCAACTCCGGCGCCACCGCGGTGGCCGAGGGCATCGGCGACCACGGCCTGGAGTACATGACCGGCGGTGAGGCGCTGATCCTCGGCGAGACCGGCCGCAACCTCGCCGCCGGCATGTCCGGCGGGCGGGCCTGGGTGCTGGACCTGGACCGGGAGGACCTGAACCCACTCGCCGTCCGCGAGGACGCCCTGATCCTCGAGGCGCCGTCCGCGCAGGACCGGCTGCGGATCGCCGAGCTGCTGGAGCTGCACCGCGCGGAGACGGGCTCCGCCGTCGCCGCCGCGCTGCTCGCCGACCTGCGGGCCGGCGGGGACGCCGCCGACGCCGCGTGGGACCGCTTCACGACCGTCCTGCCCCGGCAGTACGACCTCGTGCTGCGCACCCGTCAGGCCGCGACGGCCGAGGGACTCGACCCGGACGGGGAGGCCGTCTGGGACCGACTGCTGGAGGTGACCCGTGGCTGATCCGCGCGGATTCCTGAAGAACCGGGAGCGCGTCGAGCGCCCCACGCGTCCGGTGCCGGTGCGCATCATGGACTTCAAGGACGTGTACGTCCGCCAGGACGAGGCGATCGTGCGCACCCAGGCCGGCCGGTGCATGGACTGCGGCATCCCGTTCTGCCACTCCGGGTGCCCGCTGGGCAACCTCATCCCGGAGTGGAACGACCTGGTCCGGCGGGGACGCTGGGACGAGGCCGCCGCGCGACTGCACTCGACCAACAACTTCCCCGAGGTCACCGGGCGGATCTGCCCCGCCCCGTGCGAGGACTCCTGCACCCTGGGCATCAACCAGCCCGCGGTCACCATCAAGCAGACCGAGGTGGCGATCGCGGAGCAGATCTTCGACAACGACTGGCTCGAGCCGGTCGTGCCGGCCCGCCTGAACGGCCACACCGTGGCCGTCGTCGGCTCGGGCCCGGCGGGACTGGCCGCGGCGCAGCAGCTCACCCGCGCCGGCTTCACCGTGGTGGTCTACGAGCGCGACGAGCGCCTCGGCGGCCTGCTGCGGCTGGGCATCCCGGACTTCAAGCTGGAGAAGGACGTCCTGGACCGGCGCCTGGCGCAGATGGAGGCCGAGGGCACCCGGTTCCGCACCGGCGTGGAGATCGGCGTCGACCTGCCCTGGGACCAGCTCAAGGCCCGCTTCGACGCCGTGATCGTGGCGACCGGCGCCCCCGTGGCCCGCGAGCTGCCCGTCCCCGGCCGCGGCCTCGACGGGATCCACCTCGCCATGGACTACCTCGTGCAGTCCAACCGCGCGGTCGCCGGCGACGAGGTCCCGGACCAGATCTCCGCCGAGGGGCGCCACGTGGTGATCCTCGGCGGCGGCGACACTGGCGCGGACTGCATCGGCACCGCGCACCGCCAGGGGGCGGCGTCCGTGACGACGCTGGCGATCGGCCAGCAGCTGCCGGTCGAGCGCCCCGTCCACCAGCCGTGGCCCACGATCCCCAAGGTCCACCAGCAGACCACGGCCGACGCCGAGGGCGGCGCCCGCGCGCACCTTGCCTCCACGGTCGAGTTCCTCGGCGACGAGCACGGCCGCGTGCGCGCCCTGCGCGTGGCGGAGACCGAGTACCGCGAGGACGGCACGCGCGGGCCCAAGGCGGGCACCGAGCGCGAGGTCCAGGCGGACCTGGTGCTGCTGGCGCTGGGCTTCACCGGCATCGAGGAGGGGCTGCTCACGCAGCAGCTCGGCGTGCACGTGACACGCGGGCTCGTGGCCCGGAAGGACGGGTACGAGACCGACGAGCCGGGCGTGTTCGCGTGCGGCGACGCCGGGCGCGGCGCCTCCCTGGTGGTCTGGGCCATCGCCGAGGGGCGTGCGTGCGCGCAGGAGGTCGACGAGTCGCTCGAGCGCTGGTCCCGACTGCCGCACCCCGTGGACCCGGACGACCGCGGCCTCGTCCTCGGCTGAGTCCTCCGTCTCATCTTCCGACGCCACGCGGGCCCGCCCTCCACCGAGGGCGGGCCCGCCCCCTATCGTGGGTCGCATGCGACACGCCAAGATCATCGCCACCTTCGGGCCCGCCACCGACTCCGACGAGACCACCCGCTCGATCATCCGGGCGGGGGCGGACGTGGTCCGCCTCAACATGAGCCACGGGGACCACGAGGTGCACGCGGCCTCCTTCGAGCGGGTGCGCCGGCTCAGCGTGGAGGAGCGGCGCCCGGTCGCGATCTTCGCGGACCTCCAGGGCCCCAAGATCCGCCTCGGCCGCTTCACCGACGGCCCGCATCTGCTCGAGAGGGGCGATCGGATCACCATCACCACCCGGGACGTGCCCGGGACCCGCGAGCTGGTCGGCACCACCCACAAGGGGCTGCCCGGGGACGTCGCCCCCGGTGACGTGCTCCTGGTGGACGACGGCAAGGTGCGCCTGCGCGCCGTCGAGGTCACGGACACGGACGTGCTGGCCGAGGTCGAGGTGCCGGGCATGGTCTCGGACAACAAGGGGATCAACCTGCCCGGCGTGGCGGTGAACGTGCCCGCCCTGTCCGAGAAGGACGAGCGGGACCTGCGCTGGGCGCTGCGCACCGGCGTGGACATGGTGGCGCTGTCCTTCGTGCGGGACGCCGCGGACGTGGACCGGGTGCACGAGATCATGGACGAGGAGGAGCGCCGGGTCCCGGTCATCGCCAAGATCGAGAAGCCCCAGGCGGTGGAGAACCTCGAGGCCATCGTGGACGCGTTCGACGCCATCATGGTGGCCCGCGGCGACCTCGGTGTGGAGCTGCCGCTCGAGGACGTGCCCGTGGTGCAGAAGCGTGCGGTGGACCTCGCCCGCCGGTGGGCGAAGCCGGTCATCGTGGCCACCCAGGTGCTCGAGTCGATGATCGACAGCCCGCGCCCGACGCGCGCCGAGGCCTCGGACTGCGCCAACGCCGTGCTCGACGGCGCGGACGCCGTCATGCTCTCGGGCGAGACCTCAGTGGGCGCGTATCCAGTCGAGACGGTCCAGACGATGGCCCGGATCATCGAGTCCACCGAGACCCACGGCCTCGAACTCATCCACCCGCTCGGCTCGCGTCCCCGCACGCGCGGCGGCGCGATCACCCGAGCCGCCGTCGAGGTCGCGAACCAGCTCGAGATCCCGTTCCTCGCCACGTTCACCGAGTCCGGCGACTCGGCCCGTCGGCTCAGCCGCCTGCGGCCGCGTCAGCCGATCTACGCGTTCACCCACCACGAGCACACGCACAACATCCTGTGCCTGACGTGGGGCGTCTACCCGAAGATGGTCCCGTTCCAGGACTCCACGGACAAGATGACCCTCCAGGTCGAGCAGTCGCTCACGTCGGAGGGCATCGCCGAGCACGGCGACCTCGTGGTGATCGCCGCCGGGTCCCCTCCCGGGGCCGTGGGCTCCACGAACACGCTGCGTGTGCACCGCGTGGGCGACGACGCCGCGGGCGGCTCGTCCGCCGCCTCGCCGCAGACGCGCGAGCCGGTCGGCTTCTGGCCGGCCCGCTCCCCGCTCTGACGAGCGCGCGGGCGCCGCTCAGCCGACCTGGTCGATGACGGCCTGCGCGACCTCCCGCATGGTCAGGCGCCGGTCCATGGAGGTCTTCTGGATCCAGCGGAAGGACTCGGCCTCGGTCAGGCGCATCCGCTCCTGGAGCAGCGCCTTGGCCCGGTCCACGATCTTGCGGGTCTCCAGGCGGTCGCCCAGGTCCCGCACCTCGGCCTCGAGGCTGCGCAGCTCGTCGAAGCGGGCCACGGCCAGTTCGATGGCGGGGACCAGGTCGGCCTCGGTGAAGGGCTTGACCACGTAGGCCATGGCCCCGGCGGTCCGGGCGCGCTCCACCAGCTCGCGCTGGCTGAAGGCGGTCAGCATGACCACGGGGGCGAGCCGTTCCCCGGCGATCTCGCCCGCAGCCGCGATGCCGTCCATCACGGGCATCTTCACGTCCATCACCACGATGTCCGGGCGGTGCTCGCGCACGGCCTCGACGGCGGCGCGGCCGTCGCCGGCCTCGGCGACCACCCGGTAGCCCGCCCCGGTGAGCACCTCCACCAGGTCGAGGCGGATGAGGGTCTCGTCCTCGGCGACGACGGCCCGCAGACCGGTCTCCTCGGGAGGCGTCAGCGTGGACACGGCAGCTCCTTCGCGCGGGCCGGGACGGCGTCGGTGCGGCGCCGCTGGTGGTCCACCAGGCTACCGTGCGCGATGAGTGCGGCGCGGGCGCGGCGGCGGTGACCCCCCGCCGGAAGGCCGGGGACGCCGGGTCGGGGCGCTGATAGGGTGATCGAGTCCCGCCTCCGGGCGGCACTGCCCGAATGGTGGAATCGGTAGACACGCCGCACTCAAAATGCGGTGCCGAGAGGCGTGTGGGTTCGAGTCCCACTTCGGGCACCGTCGGCGCGCGGCCACCCGCCGTGGGCGCCGTGTCCGTGACCGATCGACCCGAGCTGAGTGGTGTCCTGTGCTCCTGACCAGTCTCCTGCTGACCCTCCTCTCGGTGGTGGCGGCCGTCCCGGCCTCCCGGGCGCTGGGCAGGGATGCGGGCTGGGTCCTGGCCGCACCCCTGCTGGCCGCGGCCGGCGTGCTGATCGCGGCGTGGACGGGCGACGTCCGGACGGAGCACCATCCGTGGATCCCCGCGGTCGGGGTGGACCTCGACCTCCGGCTGAACGGCCTGGCCCTGGTGTTCGCCATGATCGTCCTCGTCATCGGCGCCGCGATCCTCGCCTACTCCAGCCGGTACCTCAGTCGGGACCGCACGGAGAGCCGACCCGGCTCCTTCTACCTGCTGATGACCGCGTTCGCGGCGTCGATGCTGCTGCTGGTGCTCGCCGACAACATCGTGGTCCTCTTCGTCGCGTGGGAGTTCACCTCCTTCACCTCCTTCTTCCTCATCGGGCGCTCGGGGGACCATGCCCGCGACCCCGCGATCCGGACCCTGCTCGTGACCGTGGGCGGCGGCCTCGCGCTGCTGGCCGCCGTCGCCCTCATGGCCGTGCGGACCGGCACTGCCTCGCTGTCCGGGGTGTTGGCCTCGGACGTGTGGTCCGAGGCGGGCTTCACCACCACGGTCGCCGTCCTGCTGGCGGTGGCCGCGTTCACCAAGTCCGCCCAGTTCCCGTTCCAGGCGTGGCTGCCGGACTCCATGGTGGCCATCTCCCCGGTCTCCGCCTACCTGCACGCCGCGGCGATGGTCAAGGCCGGCATCTTCCTGCTGCTGGTGTTCAGCCCGGTCCTGGCCGGGAACCCGGTGTGGTCCGCGCTGTTGATCGGTTCGGGCCTCATTACGGCCCTGCTGGGCGCCGTCTCCGCGATCCGTCGCCACGACCTCAAGGGTCTGCTGGCCTACTCCACGATGAGCCAGTTGGGCCTGCTGGTGACCGCCATCGGCATCGGCACCCCCGTCGCGCTTACCGCGGCGATCGTGCACACCGTGGCGCACGCGCTGTTCAAGTCGGCGCTGTTCATGCTGATCGGCGTGGTCGACCACGAGGCCGGCACCCGCGACCTGCGAGAGCTCGCGGCCCGCCACGTGCGCATGCCGGTCACCGGCACGGCGATCGCCGTCGCCGCCCTGTCGATGGCGGGCATCCCGCCGCTGTTCGGCTTCATCTCCAAGGAGGGCCTGGTCGAGGCCGCTCTCGGGACCCCCGGTCCCGCATGGCTCCCCGTCCTCGTCACCGCCGGCATCGCCCTGACCTCCGTGTTCACCGTGGCCTACTCCGGCCGTCTCGTGCTCGGCGCCCTGGGCCTCTGGGGTCCAAGCCCGGACGGGGCCGCCCATTCGTGGCCGACCGGCCGGGAGGACGAGGTCCACGAGGCTCCTGCCACCTTCTGGGGCGTGCCCGTGCTGGCCGCGGCCGCGGGCGTGGCCCTGGGCCTGCTGCCCGGTGTGCTGGACACCCCCGTCTCCTACGCGGCCGAGGCCGCCTCCGGCGCGGAGGTGCACGCGCACCTGGCGCTGTGGCACGGCGTGAACACGGCCCTGCTCGTCTCCGCCGCCATCATCGTGCTCGGTCTGCTGCTGGTGGCCTTGCGCCGCCCGGTGGAGCGCGTGGCCTCCCACGCCGCCCTGCCGTTCTCCGCCCTGGATGCGGTGGACGAGGTTCGGCACCGGCTGATCGGCGTCGGCGCGGTCGTCTCGCGCGCCTCCGGCACCCTGGCTCCCCGCCCCCACCTCCTCATCCCCGCCCTGGTCCTGGGGCTCCTCGCCGTGGCCGGTGTCGCCACGATCGAGGATTTGCCCGCCGTCGTCGGCCAGCCCTCGCGCTGGCACGACTGGGTGCTGGTCGTCCTGGTGGGTGCCGGCGTGATCGCCACCATCCGCGCCAAGACGCGCATCGCCGCCATGGTGGTGGTCGGCGTCGTAGGGTTCGGCATGACCCTGTGGTTCCTCACCCTCGGCGCCGTGGACGTGGCCCTGACCCAGCTGATGGTCGAGGTGCTCACGGTGTGCGTCATGGTGCTGCTGCTGCGCCGCCTGCCCGCCCGCTTCAGCGACGAGCCGACCCCGCGCAGGATGCAGGCGGTCCTCGCCGCCTCCGTCGCCGGCGTCGCCGCGACCCTGGGCGTGCTCGCGTTCACCGGCCGCTCCAGCATGTCGGAGATCGCCCACTTCTACCTGACCCAGAGCTATGCCCAGGCTGGGGGGACCAACGTGGTGAACGTGATCCTCGTGGACTTCCGCGCCGTGGACACGTGGGGCGAGATGACCGTGCTCGGGGCGACGGCGCTGACCATCGCGGCCCTGTTGCTCAACCGTCGGCCGACGCCTCCACAGCCCTCCGCCGTGGACATGCGCTCCCCACTCGCCCACGTGCGCGAGAACCTCGTCCACATCCGGGTGTTCGGCCGTGTCTTCGGCGTGCTGATCATCCTGCTGTCCGCGTTCCTGCTGCTGCGCGGGCACTACGAGCCCGGCGGCGGCTTCATCGCCGCACTGGTCGCCGGTGCCGGCTACGCCCTGCTCTACCTGGCCGCCGACTCGGACACGGCCCCGGAGTTGCGGTGGCCGTACCTGGCCTTCATCGGCTCGGGCATCGCCGTCGGCACCGCGACGGGGATCGTCGGTTACCTCACCGGCAAGGGCTTCCTCGGAGCCGCGGGAGTGAAGGTCCTGGACTACGGGCTCTCCACCACGCTCGCGTTCGACATGGGCGTGTACCTGGCCGTGATCGGCCTGATCGTGGCCGCGTTCTCCCTGCTCGGCCCCGAGCGGCCGGGTGAGGACCCGCTCCGCGCCTCGAGCCGTGACCCCGGCGTCGCGCCGGCGGCCCCGTCCTCCGATCCCTCGGCCCCGACCACCACGACTGCACGAGAGGAGGTCACCCGATGACCGTCGCCCTTACCGTGGGACTTCTGACCTTCGGCGCGTTCTACCTGTTCTCCAAGCGCGAGCTGCTGCGCGTGATCCTCGGCATGGTCCTGCTGGGCCACGCCGCCAACCTGGCCATCATCGCCGCGGGCGGCACCGACCGCCGCGGGCTGCCCTTCGCGGGGACCTCAGACGTCGAGGTGCAGGCCGATGCCCTGCCGCAGGCCTTCGTCCTGACCGCTATCGTGATCGCCTTCGCGATCACCGTGCTGCTGCTCGCGCTGGCCGTCACCGGGCGCGCGGACGACGCGGTGGCCTCGCCGGGGGAGACCCGCGACTCCCTGGAGCAGGCCGCCGCCGACGCACGCTTCCCGCGCGAGGAGCGGCACGCCGCGGCCGGCCGGATCGCGCAGCACTACGCCGGCCAGGGCCCGGAGGTGCGTCGATGAGCGCCGTCCCGCTGGGCCAGCTGCTGCCCCTCTTCGCCGCCGTCCCGCTGCTGTCCGCCGGTCTGCTCGTGCTGGCGGGGGAGCGTCCCCGCCTCCACCGGGCAGTCCTGTTCGCGGTGCTCGGACTCGTCACCACCGGCGGGCTGGCCCTGGGCGTCCACGCCCTCGACGGGTCCGTGCTCGCCACCTCGCTGGGCGGCTGGCCCGGGGGCATCGGGATCGGCTTCGCAGCGGACATGCTGTCCGCCCTGATGCTCGTGCTCACGAGCGCCCTCACGATCGTGGGCGCGGCGTTCGCCTACGGCTCCCGCGTCGCTAACTCCCAGTTCTTCGCCCCGCTGCTCCTGATCCTCATCGGCGGAGTCAACGGCGCCCTGCTGACGGCGGACCTGTTCAACCTGTTCGTGTTCATCGAGGTCATGTTGGTGCCCAGCTACGGCCTCTACGTCCTCTCCGCCAACCGCCGTGAGCCCCTGCGCCGAGTGGACGGGGCGCGGCTGTACGTCACCCTCAACCTGCTAACCTCCACGATCCTCCTGGTCGGCGTCGGCTTCGTCTACGGGCTGACCGGCTCGGTGAACCTCGCGATGCTCGCCGGGTCCGCCGCGGCGGACCCACGCATCGCGATCGCCGCGGGCATGGTGCTGTTCGCACTGTCCATCAAGGCCTCGGTGGCCCCGCTGCACGGCTGGCTGGCCTGGGCGTACTCCTCGACCTCCCCGGCGGTGACGGCCCTCTTCGCCGCCCTGCACACCAAGGTCGCCGTGTACGGGCTCTACCGGATCTACTCCGTCATGTACGACGGCGATGCGCGTCTGCTGCCGCTCATCCTGGTCCTGTCCCTCGCCACCCTCGTGGTGGGTGCGCTCGCCTCGGTCGGTGAGCACGGTGTGCGCGCCGTGTTGTCGTGGCAGATGGTGAGCGGCATCGGCGGCATCCTCGTCGGACTCGGGCTCTCCACGCGCCTGGGTCTCGCGGCGGGCCTGTTCTACCTCGTGCACCACATGGTGGCGATGGGCTGCCTCCTGATGGCGGCCGGCGCGATCGAGGTGCGCTACGGCACCGGCCGTCTCGCGGACCTGCAGGGCCTGGCCCGGCGCGAGCCGCTGATCGCCGTCGCCTTCTTCGTGGGCCTGCTCTCCCTGGTCGGCATCCCGCCCTTCTCCGGGTTCGTGGGCAAGCTCATGCTCATCAGCGCCGGCCTGGACGCCGGCCGCGGTGTCACCGCTGCGCTGGTGCTGGGCGCCTCCCTGGTGAGCCTGTGGGCTCTGCTGCGGGTGTGGGACGCCTGGTTCTGGGGCGCTCCGACGGCCCCACACGGGCACCGCGAGCGCCTGGCCACCGCGGCCATGCCCATCGTGGGCCGGGCGGGCTCCGTGCCGTCGCCCTCCGGCCGCGGCTCGAGCACCGACCACGAGCGCACCGAGTCGTGGGCCTCGCAGGAAACCCTCGATCCGCCCACGGGCGTGCTGCCGGTGACCGTGGATCCGGACGAGGACGTCACGCGCTCCCGCATCCCAGGCCGGCTGGCCGCCCCCGCCGTCGTCCTAGCTATGGCCACCCTCGCCCTCGGGCTCGGCGGTCAGGCCCTGTGGACCGTCACCGACCTCGCGGCTCAGGGCCTGATGGACCCCAGCAGGTACATCGAGGCGGTGCTCAACCCATGAGCACCGCACTCCCGCAGCCTCCGGAAGGAGACGCCCCCATGCACACCGTCGCCCCCGCCGACGGGACCGTCGACCTGGCGCCCGGCACGGCCTCCGCCGTGTCCTGGCCTTGGCGGTGGCTCGTGTTCTGGTGCTGGTACGCGTGGGCCCTGGTGACCTCTTCGAAGGCGGTCATCAAGGACCTCGTCACCCCCGGCGTCCAGGCGCGCTCGGGCATCGCCCGCGTGCGCAGCAACTGCCGCACGGACGCCGAGGTCACCCTGCTCTCGGCGCTGATCACCCTGACGCCCGGCACGTTGACGCTGGGCACCCGGCGTGCC
This sequence comes from Micrococcus sp. MS-ASIII-49, assembly GCF_000946635.1. Taxonomy (NCBI): domain Bacteria; kingdom Bacillati; phylum Actinomycetota; class Actinomycetes; order Micrococcales; family Micrococcaceae; genus Micrococcus; species Micrococcus sp. MS-ASIII-49. The sequence continues at coordinate 5,399 of NZ_JXSP01000048.1, read as the reverse complement.
GGCGCCGTCGGTGACGAGGACGGTGACCCGGACGCGCGGCGCCTGCTCTACGTGCACGGCCTGTACGCTGACGACGCCGACGCCCTGCGCGCGGAGATCCACGACATGGAGGCGCGCATGCTCCACGCGATGCGGAAGACGGGGGTGGCATGATGCCCTTCGCCTACGACTGGTCCCTGGTGGGGATCGACCTGGCCATCGCGCTGCTGACCGTGTCGGCGCTCGTGTCCGCGTACAGGATCGTGGTGGGCCCGCTCGACGCGGACCGCGCGGTCTCGGGCGACCTGCTCACGTTCAGCGTGCTCGGGATGCTCGTGCTGTTCGGCGTCCGGGCGGACAACCCGTGGACGTTCGACTTGGTCCTGATCGCCGCGGTCGTGGCCTTCCTGTCCGGCATGTCCCTGGCCCGCGCGCTCACGCGCGGCAAGCGTTGAGGAGGTCGCACCCGTGGACGTCGTCCTGACCGCCGCCGGCTCCGTGCTCGTGGTGATCGGAGCCCTTGCGTTCGTCACCGCGGGACTCGGTCTGATCCGGTTCCCCGACCCCTACACCCGCGTCTCCGCCGTGGGCACCGCCGGCGGCGTCGGGATGATCCTGATCGTGGTGGGCGCCCTGCTACTGGCCCCGGGGGTGGCCGCGTTCGTGAAGGTGGCCCTGATCGTGGTGCTGCAGCTGGGCTCGGCCTCGGTGGCCACCATGGCCCTGGGCCGCTCGGCCTACCTCACTGGGGTGCCCATGAATCCGGGGCACTACGACGAGCTCGCCGAGGATACCCCCGGCCGCGAGGGTGGCCGAGCGGCCCCGCGCCTTCCGGACATGGACTGAGGCACGGGCCGGCCCGCCCGGGCGGCGTGCCTCAGCGCGCGTCGAGGAGCATGTTCGTCATGCGCACGGTCGAGAGCCGCCGGCCCTGCTCGTCCGTCATCACCACCTCATGGGTGACGAGGGTGCCGCCCAGGTGGACGGCGGTCGCGGTGCCGGTCACGAGGCCCGAGCGGACGGCCCGGTGGTGCGTGGCGCTGATCTCGACCCCGACGACGTTGCGGTCCGGCCCGGCGTGGATCTTCGCGGCCATCGAGCCCAGGGACTCGGCGAGGACGAGGTGGGCGCCGCCGTGCAGCAGCCCGACGGGCTGCTCGTTGCCTGCCACGGGCAGGGTGGCGACGGCGCGCTCGGCCGTGAGCTCGAGGAAGCGCAGGCCCATCTTCTGGGCCAGGGGGCTGATCGCCGCGCCGCCGAGCGCGGCGACGAGCTCGGGCGTCAGACCGGCCTCGGCGCAGGCCGCCGCCAGCTCGGCGGGGCTCAGCTCGGGGGTGACGCCGGGGCGGTACACGCGGTCGGAGGCGGCGGGGGTGGTCGCGGTGTGCTCACTCATGAGCACTAGGCTGGCACACGCGACCGGTGCGCCCCGCGCCGCGCGCCGAGAGGAGACGTGAGCACCCATGGCGGCAGATCCGACCCCAGAGGCCCCACAGCGGCTGCTGGTCCTGGACGGGCACTCGATGGCGTTCCGCGCGTTCTACGCGCTGCCCGCCGAGAACTTCGCCACGGACACGGGCCAGCACACGAACGCCGTGTACGGCTTCACCGCCATGCTCCTGACCATGATCCGGCAGCAGCGGCCCACGCACGTGGCCGTGGCGTTCGACCTCTCCGGGCCCACGTTCCGCTCCGAGGAGTACGGGGAGTACAAGGCGGGCCGCTCCGAGACGCCCGCGGAGTTCGCGGGCCAGATCGAGCTGACCGTGAAGGTCATGGAGGCCCTGGGCATCCCCACGCTCACGCTGGAGGGCTACGAGGCCGACGACATCGTGGCCACGCTGTCCGCGCGCGCCGAGGAGGCGGGGTGGGAGGCCGTCGTCGTCTCCGGTGACAGGGACGCGTTCCAGCTCATCTCCGAGCGCACCACCGTGCTCTACCCCAAGAAGGGCGTCTCCGACATCCCGCCGATGGACGCGGACGCCGTCATGGCCAAGTACGGGGTCGCCCCCGCCCAGTACCCCGAGCTCGCGGCCCTCGTCGGCGAGGCCGCGGACAACCTGCCCGGCGTCCCCGGCGTCGGTCCCGGGTTCGCCGCGAAATGGCTGAAGCAGTACGGGGACCTCGACGGCGTGCTCGCACACGCGCACGAGATCACGGGCAAGAAGGGGGAGGCGCTGCGCGAGCATCTCGAGGACGTGCGCCGCAACCGCCGCCTCAACGCCCTCGTGCGCGACCTCGACCTGCCGATCGGGCTCGAGGCGATGCGGCTCGAGATGCCCGAGCGCGAGCCCGTGGAGGAGCTGTTCGACGCGCTGCAGTTCAACCGCATCCGGGAGCGCGTGTTCGAGGTGTTCGGCGAGCGGGTGGGCGAGGACGCGCCGCCCCCCGAGGTCGAGGCCGCCCCGGAGTTCACCGAGGCGACGACGGCCGAGGACGTGCGATCCTTCCTCGCCGCCGAGGCCGGCAACCTGCTCGGCGTCCACGTGGACGTCGAGGGCCCGGCCCTGCTGCCCCGCCGCAAGGTGCCCGTGCCCGGCACGTTCGGCACGCCCGTCGGCGTCGCGCTGGTGGGCGAGCACGCGGGCCTGCACGTCACCCTCGACGGCGACGCCCCGGACCCGGCGCTGGTGGCCGCCGTGCGCGAGGCCCTGGGCGAGGGCGGACTGGCCAAGGCCGTGCACGACCTCAAGCGCACGCTCAAGGCGCTGGCCGCGCCCACCGAGGGCGACGGGCTCGGCCCGGACGCGGCCCTGGACGGCGTGGTGGACGACGTGCTGCTCTCGGCCTACCTGATCCAGCCGGACCGGCGGGACACCTCGCTCGAGGCGCTGGCGGAGGCGCATCTGCACACCCCCCTCACCGCCCCGCGCGAGCCCGCGCAGCAGCGGGCGCAGGGGACGTTCGACCTCGACGGCGGGCAGGCCGCCGCCGAACGCGCGGACCGCGCCGCGGACGCCGTGCGGGCCGCCTGGGTGGTGCGCCGTCTCTCCACCCAGTTCACGCCCCAGGTGCTCGACCGCGGGGCCCAGCGGCTGCTGCAAGAGCTCGAGATCCCGCTCTCGCGGCTGCTCGCCCGGATGGAGCTGACCGGCATCGCCGTCGACGTCGACGCCCTGACCGGCCTGCGCGAGGACTTCACCGACGCCGCCGACGCCGCCAAGGAGTCCGCGTGGGCGTCCGTCGCGGAGGAGACCGGCGGGATGCAGGTCAACCTCGGCTCGCCCAAGCAGCTGCAGGAGGTGCTGTTCGAGCGGCTCAACATGCCGCGCACGCGCAAGACGAAGACCGGCTACTCCACGGACGTGGACTCGCTGCAGGACCTGCTCGAGCAGACCCGGCACCCGTTCCTCGAGAACCTGATGGCCCACCGTGACGCCACGAAGCTCCGGCAGACCGTGGAGGGGCTGCTCGAGACCGTCGCCCCGGACGGCCGCATCCACACCACCTACTCGCAGACCGCCGCCGCCACGGGCCGGCTGTCTTCGCTGCACCCGAACCTCCAGAACATCCCGGTGCGCACCGAGGCGGGCCGCCGCATCCGTGAGGTGTTCGTGGCGGACGAGGTGGCCGGCGAGCAGGCCGTGCTGCTCTCGGCCGACTACTCCCAGATCGAGATGCGCATCATGGCGCACCTGTCCGAGGACGAGGGGCTGATCCAGGCCTTCCGCGAGGGCGAGGACCTGCACTCGTTCGTCGGCTCGCAGGTGTTCGGCGTGGACCCGGACGACGTCACCGCCGAGCAGCGCGCCAAGGTGAAGGCGATGAGCTACGGCCTGGCCTACGGGCTGTCCTCCTTCGGGCTGTCCAAGCAGCTGAAGATCTCGGTGGACGAGGCGCGCGGCCTCATGAAGGGCTACTTCGACCGCTTCGGCGGCGTGCGCGACTACCTGCGCGACGTCGTCGCGCAGGCCCGACAGGACGGGTACACCTCGACGATCGAGGGGCGCCGCCGCTACCTCCCGGACCTCAGCTCGGACAACCGTCAGCTGCGGGACATGGCCGAGCGCGCCGCGCTCAACGCCCCCATCCAGGGCTCGGCCGCGGACATCATCAAGCGCGCGATGCTCGACGTGCAGGCCGGCCTCGAGGAGCACGGGCTGGCCTCGCGCCTGCTGCTGCAGGTCCACGACGAGCTCATCCTCGAGGTCCCGGCTGCCGAGCTCGACAAGGCCACGGCGCTCCTGAAGGAGCGGATGGGCCGGGCCGCCGAGCTCTCCGTGCCGCTCGACGTGCACGTCGGCCAGGGAAGGAGCTGGCATGACGCCGCACACTGACGCGCCGGAGGGTCCGTCGCTGCGGCGGCTGGCCGACGCCGCCGAGGACCGGCTCGGCGAGCACGGCCTCGCGCTGCGCGACCTCGGGGTCCTCGGCCCCGAGGACCCCGCCGCATCGCACTTCGCGGCCGCGGTCGAACGGGGCTTCTACGAGACGGTGCCCACGGGCGCCGCGCTCCGCCAGCAGCTCGAGGCCCACGCGGCCGACGGACGGCGCCGGCTCGGCGTCTACGCGCCGGGGGACGACCCGGCGGCCCGCCGCCCCGCCGCCACCTTCGAGGACTTCGTGCAGCCGCTGACCACGTGGCCCGGCCGCACCGTCGACGCCTGGCTGATCACCGACGTGACCGTCTCGCCGGACGCCCGCCGGCGCGGCGTGCTGCGGGCCATGATGCTCAGGTCCCTCGCGGACGCCCGCGACGCCGGCCTGTGCGCGGCCGCCCTGACCGCGACCGAGGCCGCCATCTACGGCCGCTTCGGCTTCGGGGCCGCCACCCGGTGGCACGCCGTGCGGATCGACGTCTCGGGCGCCCCCGCGTTCACGGGCGCCCCGGCCGGCGGGCGGGTCACGGTCGAGGAGCCGCGGGAGATCCCCGGCCTCGTGGACGAGCTGTACGGGCGGGTGCTGCCGGCCACCCCGGGCTCGGTCCAGCGGACCTCGTTCAGCGTGCCTAGCTGGGAGGACCGCGAGGCGAGTCGGAACGAGGGGCGCGGCTCGGGGCTGTACGCGGCGGTCCACCGCGACGACGACGGGCGGGTCCAGGGCGTCGCGCTGTATCGGTTCGAGGGCTGGGAGAAGGAGCCGCCCACGATCACCGTCACCGCGTTCCTCGCGGCGACCGCCGACGCGCGGCGCGGGCTCGTCCACCACCTGGCCCGGCTGGACCTGGTCGAGCGGATCGAGTGGGGCCGCGCACCCGAGCCCGGTTGGCTCGAGGCGCTCTTCGTCGACGAGCGGCGGGTGAGCCGGCACCGCGGCTCCGACGACCTGTACCTGCGGGTCCTGAACCTGCCCGCCGCCATGGCGGCCCGTGGCTGGGCGGGCGACGGGGAGGTCGTCGTCGCCGTCGAGGACGCGCTCGGCGCGATCGACGGGACGTGGCGGCTCACCGTCCGCCAGGGGCGCGGCGCCGCCGAGCGGCT
>NZ_JXSP01000047.1:0-48437 GCF_000946635.1 Micrococcus sp. MS-ASIII-49 | reverse complement strand
GCGGCGCCGCCGAGCGGCTGGGCCCCGCGGCCGACGCCGTCCGCATGGGCGCGGGGCTCCGGCTCGACGCGGCCCGGTTCTCCGCGCTCTGGCTCGGCGGGCACTCCCGCGGGGCCGGCGCCGCGGTGCTGGCGGAGGCCGGTGTCGTGGCGGAGCTGCGGGCCGGCGCGGCGGAGGCGTTCGACGGGCTTGTGCGACCCAGCCGACCCCTGCACACCCTCGTCGGCTTCTGATACGCTGGACGAGCACATTCGTGCGCATTTGATACATGTCCATCACGACCCACGCCGGGTGGGGCCCCTCTGGTGCCCGGATGCCGCCCACCGGCGGCATCGATCCCGACGTGACCCCCGATCCCAACGGAGTCCCTCCTACATGACCACCACTTCCAACGCCCCGCAGGTCGCCATCAACGACATCGGCTCTGCCGAGGACCTGCTCGCCGCCATCGACGCGACCATCAAGTACTTCAACGATGGCGACCTCGTCGAGGGCACCGTCGTCAAGGTGGACCGCGACGAGGTCCTGCTCGACATCGGCTACAAGACCGAGGGCGTCATCCCGTCCCGCGAGCTGTCCATCAAGCACGACGTGGACCCGGACGAGGTCGTGGCCGTGGGCGACACCGTCGAGGCCCTGGTCCTCACCAAGGAGGACAAGGAGGGTCGCCTGATCCTCTCGAAGAAGCGCGCCCAGTACGAGCGCGCCTGGGGCGACATCGAGAAGATCAAGGAGGAGGACGGCGTCGTCGAGGGCACCGTCATCGAGGTGGTCAAGGGCGGCCTCATCCTCGACATCGGCCTGCGCGGCTTCCTCCCGGCCTCCCTCGTGGAGATGCGCCGCGTGCGCGACCTGGCCCCCTACATCGGCCAGAAGCTCGAGGCGAAGATCATCGAGCTGGACAAGAACCGCAACAACGTGGTCCTGTCCCGCCGCGCCTGGCTCGAGCAGACCCAGTCCGAGGTCCGCTCCAACTTCCTCCACAAGCTGGAGAAGGGCCAGGTCCGCAACGGCACCGTGTCCTCCATCGTCAACTTCGGCGCCTTCGTGGACCTGGGCGGCGTGGACGGCCTCGTGCACGTCTCCGAGCTGTCCTGGAAGCACATCGACCACCCGTCCGAGGTCGTCGAGGTGGGCCAGGAGGTCACCGTCGAGGTCCTCGAGGTGGACATGGACCGCGAGCGTGTCTCCCTGTCGCTGAAGGCGACCCAGGAGGACCCGTGGCAGCTCTTCGCCCGCACCCACGCCCTCGGCCAGGTCGTGCCGGGCAAGGTCACCAAGCTCGTGCCGTTCGGTGCGTTCGTCCGCGTGGAGGACGGCATCGAGGGCCTCGTGCACATCTCGGAGCTGGCCTCGCGCCACATCGACACCGCCGAGCAGGTCGTGTCGGTCAACGACGAGCTGTTCGTCAAGGTCATCGACATCGACCTCGAGCGTCGCCGCATCTCCCTGTCCCTCAAGCAGGCCAACGAGGGCGTGGACCCCGAGGGCACCGAGTTCGACCCGGCGCTCTACGGCATGGCCGCGGAGTACGACGAGGAGGGCAACTACAAGTACCCCGAGGGCTTCGACGTCGAGACCAACGAGTGGATGGAGGGCTTCGAGACCGAGCGCGCCGCCTGGGAGCAGCAGTACGCCGACGCTCAGGCCCGCTGGGAGGCCCACAAGGAGCAGGTGCGCCGCTCCCTCGAGGAGGAGGCCACCGTCGGCGCCGACGCCGGTGCGAGCCTGGGCGGCTCGTCCTACTCGTCCGAGGCCCCGCCCTCGGACGGAGGCACCCTGGCCTCCGACGAGGCCCTCGCCGCCCTGCGCGAGAAGCTCACCGGCAACTGATCGCCGCGGTGCGTGACCGTCCCTGACGGCCCGCGCCGAGCACCCGACGCCCCGTCCCTCCCTCCGGAGGGGCGGGGCGTCGTCGCGTCCCGGGGGGCTGGCCGTGGGGGAGCGGACGGGACCCGACGGCCGCGCTCAGCGGCGCTCGGAGACCGTCACGGTGAACGTGCGGTCGCGCGCCGTCTGCCGAGTCGGCCCGACGAGCTCCTCCAACATCGGCCGATACCGCAGGTGCGAGTTCCAGACACACCACAGCCGGCCGCCCGGCTCCAGCACCCGCGCCGCGGCCGCCACCAGCCGGTGCGCCACGGAGGGGTCCACGGCGTTGCCGTCGTGGAACGGGGGATTCAGGAGCACGCACTCCTCCGTCCCGTCCGGCCACGTGGCCAGGGCGTCGTCGCGCACGGCCCGGACGCGGTCCGCCACGCGGTTCGCGCGGGCCGTGGCGAGCGTCGAGGCGACCGCCACGGCGGACTGGTCGGTGGCCAGCACGGTGACGTGCGGCCACAGCCGCGCCGCCCCGATTGAGAGCAGCCCGTTGCCGCAGCCCAGGTCCACGAGGCGCCCCGGCGGGCGCGGGTCGTCGGCGAGCGAGGTGAGCAGCAGACGGGAGCCCGGGTCGGCGGCGGCTCCGCCGAAGGTGCCGGCGTGGGCCACCAGGTGCAGGCTCCCCACGCCGGGGACGTCGCGGTCGGCCTCCTCCGGTGGCCGGGGGGTCACGCCGGGACGCGGGCCCCGGGCCGTGAGCACGCGCGCCTTGCGGCGGCCCCGTCCGGCGACGACGTCCTCGAACGCCGCGCCGAGCACCGCGTTCATGCGCGGACTCATGTGCTTGTCGCGGCCGCCGGCCAGCAGGACCACGCCGGGGTCGGCCACGGCTGCGACGATCCGGGACAGCCGGTCGAGCTCGTCGAGCGAGCGGGGCAGCGGCAGCAGGACCGTCCGGGCGCCCCGGGCCGCCTCCTCAGGCGTGGCCGTTCGCTCGAGCTCGCCCGTCTCCCCGCCGAGGCGACCGGCGGCGCGCCACGCGGCGAGGTTCGCGTCCAGCGAGCGCTCGGCGGAGGCGTCGTCCTGGTGGATCCGGACGTCGTGGCCGGCCGTGAGCAGGGGCAGGGTCAGCGCGCCGTGCCGGTCCTCCAGGACGGCCACCGGGCCGGGGACGTGCCCGCTCGCGATCCACCCGGCCAGGGTGTCGAGCAGGAGCAGGTCCGCCGCGTCGTGGGCCTGGCGGTCGGGCTCGGTCGGCAGCGGCCACCGATCCAGCGCCGCGAAGTCCACGCCCGCGGTGAGGTCGTCCGGCAGCCCGCCACGGGCGACATCGGGGGTGACCCCCCGGGGCAACGGCTCACTCATGGTCCACCCAGTCCTCTCCGATCCGCTCCGCATGCCCCGCGCCGGCCGTGACGTCCGCGAGCCGCGCCGCGAACGCCGCGCGGGCCTCCTCGGTGTCCGGCACGCCGACCGTCAGGCGGACCCCCGCGGCGCCGTAGCTCGCCTCCAGCACGGACACGCCCGCCGCGCGCAGCTCGTTCTCCCACCGGCCGGCGTCGGTGTGGGGCGCCTCCACCGCGAGCAGGGCCAGCCGGGAGCGGGTGCGCAGCGGGGCGGCGTCGAGTGCCCCGGACACCGAGTCCGAGTAGGCGCGCACCAGGCCCCCGGCGCCCAGCTTGATCCCCCCGAACCAGCGCACGACGACGGCGCACACGTCCGTCAGGTCGGTCCGGCCCGGCGCGGTCTCGCGCTGGAGGACGGCCTCGAGCATGGGGACGCCGGCCGTGCCGGCGGGCTCGCCGTCGTCGCTGGAGCGCATCCGGTCCCGGGCGGGGCCGAGGACGAACGCGCTGCACACGTGCCGCGCGTCGTGGTGCCGGCGCCGCAGGACGGCGACCATCTCGCGCGCCTGCGCCTCGTCCTCGACGCGCCCGAGGTAGGTGAGGAAGCAGCTGCGGCGGATCTCCACCTCCCGTTCCAGCCAGCCGTCGGGGTCGCGGGCGGACGCCGGCAGGACCGTGCAGCGCGCGGTCGGGGCGGGGGCGGGATCGGGCATGACCCCACCCTAGGGGCTGGCCGAGGACGGGCACGCCGTCGAGCCCGGACGTGAGCTTCGGTACAGTGGAAGACCGTGCCACCCGGCACCGGCCCACCGGTGAGCGAGCACGCGTGCCGCCGCGGGCCTCCCACGACCCTGTCCCGGGAGACTCATGACTTCCCCGCTCACTCGCCTGCACGACACGTTGGGGCTCCGCACGAGTCCGGCGATCTTCTTCGGCTCGGCCGCCGCGGTCGTGCTCTTCACCGCCGCGATGGGCCTGTTCCCTGGCCCGGTCCAGGCGGCCTTCGGCGTGGTCTCGAGCTGGCTGCGCTACGACGTCGGCTGGATCTACACCCTCAGCCTGACCCTGCTGGTGGCGTTCCTGTTCATCCTCGCCGTGACCCGGTACGGCCGGGTCAAGCTCGGCGACGACGACGCGGTGCCGGAGTACTCCGGCCTGACCTGGTTCGGCATGATGTTCGCCGCCGGCGTCGGCGCGGTGCTGATGTTCTGGGGCATCGCGGAGCCGATGAACCACTACGCCAACCCGCCCATGGCGGGGACGGAGCCGTTCTCCGACCGCGCGGCCTCGGAGGCCATGGCGATCGCGAACTTCCACTTCGGCATCCACATGTGGGCGATCCTGCTCGTCCCGGGCCTGTGCTTCGGCTACTTCACGTACAAGCGCAAGCTGCCCCCGCGCGTGTCCTCCGCCTTCCAGCCCCTCCTCGGCGATCGCATCCACGGCCCCATCGGCAAGACGATCGACATCATCGCCGTGGTCTCCACCGTGTTCGGCCTCGGCGTGTCCGTGGGCCTGGGCGCCCTGCAGATCAACGCGGGCATGAACTACGTGCTGGGCACCCCCGTGGCCGGCTGGGTCCAGGCGCTCATCCTGGCCGTCGTCACCGCCGTGGGCACGGCCTCCGTGCTGGTCGGCATGGACAAGGGCGTCAAGCGGCTGTCCTACGCCAACATCCTGCTGGCGATCGCCCTGCTCGTGTACGTCCTGATGTGGGCCGTCTCCAGCATGGACGTCATCCGCGGCACCGTGCAGGCGATCGGCGAGTACGCCTCCATGCTGCCCGTGCTCTCCACCTACAACGACACGTACAACTCGGGCCAGTGGTCCGGTGACTGGACCGTCTTCTACTGGGCCTGGACCGTCACGTGGGCGCCCTTCGTGGGGATGTTCTTCGCCCGCATCTCGCGCGGCCGCACCATCCGCTCCTTCATCGTGGCCGGCCTGGGCCTGCCCACGGCGTTCGTCATCATCTGGATGGGCATCTACGGCTACTCCGCGTTCCAGTCGGACCGCGCCACCGCGCCGGCGCCGGGCCAGGGCGGCGACCTCACGCAGACGATCGTCACCGACGGCAACGTCCAGGCCGCCCTGTTCCAGCACCTGCAGGGCATGCCGCTCTACACGGTGGCCGCGGTCGTGGCGCTCGTGGTCATCACGCTGTTCTTCATCACCTCGATCGACTCGGGTGCGCTCGTGATGGACGCGATGGCCAACGGCCACGAGGATGCGGCGCCCCGCCGCCAGTCCGTGTTCTGGGCCGTGTCCATCGGCGCGGTCTGCGCGGCCATCATCCTCACCGCGGGCGAGAACGGCCTGGCGGCGCTGCAGGAGGTCATCATCGTGATCGGCCTGCCCATCCTGCTCATCACCGTCACGCAGGCCGCACTGCTGCTGCAGGCCCTGCGCGAGGACGCGGGTGCCGCGCGGCCCATGCGGACCCGCCAGTGGAAGCAGGTGCTGCCGGTCGAGGAGTACCGCCGCCGCGCCACCGAGGACGGCGTGGACGTCTCGGACTTCGTGATCCGCCCCGAGTTCGAGGTCGGCACCGAGCCGGAGAACGACACGCACACCCCGAAGACGTGGCACCAGCAGCGCATCGACGCGGCCAAGGCCCTCGTCACCGTCGGCCTGACCGGCGGCATCGCCGCGGGCCGCACCGAGGTCGGCGCGGAGCTCGAGCGGCTGGGCGCCGTCGTCGTGGAGTTCGACGACCTGATGGGGGAGATCCTCGTGCCCGGCAACCCCGTGCTCGAGGAGCTCCGCTCGGTCTTCGGCGAGGACATCGTCCGCGCGGACGGCACCCTGGACGCGCGCACCCTCAACCGGCTCACCACCGAGAGCTCGACCGCCCGGACGCGCATGTACGAGATCGTCTCCCCGGCGGTGCGCGACGAGGCGAACCGCCGGGCCCGCGAGATCGGCGAGGACTCCGTGCTGGTGGTCGACCTGGCCCTGCTGGCCGAGACCGGCTCCGGACAGGACTTCGACCAGGTGCTGGCCGTCTCCGCTCCCGCCGAGGTGCGCGTCGCCCGGCTCATGGAGTCCCACGACATGACCCGCGAGCGGGCCTGGGCCTTCATCGACGAGGAGGCGGCGGACGAGGAGCGGGCCGAGATCGCGGACACCGTGATCGAGAACGACGGCTCGCTCGAGGACCTGCAGGAGGCCGTCCGGGCATACTGGGAGGCCAAGATCCAGCCTCAGCTCGAGGCCGCCCGAGGAGAGCGCGTATGACCGAGACCGACCCGGTGGCCGAACGGCCGCGCGTCCATGTGGGCCTGACCGGCGGGATCGCCGCCGGCAAGTCCGCGGTGGCCCGTGTCCTGCAGGAGCGTGGCGCGCTCCTGGTGGACTCGGACGCCCTCGCCCGGCTGGTCCTCGAGAAGGGCACCGACGGGCTGGCCGCCGTCCAGGACGAGTTCGGGGACCGCGTCATCACCGCGGACGGTGAGCTCGACCGCGTCGAGATGGCCCGCATCGTCTTCGGGGACGAGGGCGCCCGACAGCGCCTGAACCGCATCGTGCACCCCCGGATCCGGGCTGCGGCCCGGCGCATCGTCGCCGAGGCCGGGCCGGACGCCGTCGTGGTCCAGGACGTGCCGCTGCTGGTGGAGACCGGGCAGGCGGACGCGTTCGACCTCGTGATCGTGGTGGAGGCCCCGCTCGAGGAGCGCCTGCGCCGGATGGTGGAGGACCGCGGCATGAGCCGCGCGGACGCCGAGGCGCGGATCGCGGCCCAGGCCACGGACGAGCAGCGGCGCGCCGTCGCGGACGTGGTCATCGTCAACGACGCCGACCTCGAGCGGCTCGCGTCCGTGGCGAACCAGGTGTGGGACCGGTTCCTCGCCCCCGGCGCGGCTGAGCCCTCGGCGGACTGACCGCCGGGGTGTCCGGGGCGCGACGTAGGGTTCTGCCATGAGCCTGGCCCAGAAGATCAACCGCGTCGTCGCCCCGTTCGAGGTCATCTCCCCCTACCAGCCCTCCGGTGACCAGCCGAAGGCCATCGCCGAGCTCGCCGAGCGCGTGGAGGCGGGGGAGAAGGACGTCGTCCTGATGGGCGCCACCGGCACGGGCAAGTCGGCGACGACGGCGTGGCTCGTCGAGCGCCTCCAGCGGCCCACGCTGGTGATGGTGCAGAACAAGACGCTCGCGGCGCAGCTGGCCAACGAGTTCCGCGAGCTGCTGCCCAACAACGCGGTCGAGTACTTCGTCTCCTACTACGACTACTACCAGCCCGAGGCGTACGTCCCGCAGACGGACACCTTCATCGAGAAGGACTCCTCCATCAACGAGGAGGTCGAGCGGCTGCGCCACTCGGCCACGAACGCGCTGCTGACCCGGCGGGACGTGATCGTGGTGGCCACCGTCTCCTGCATCTACGGCCTCGGCACGCCCGAGGAGTACATCGAGCAGATGGTCACCCTGCGCCGCGGTGCGGAGATGGACCGGGACGTGCTCCTGCGGCGGTTCGTGCAGATGCAGTACGTGCGCAACGACGTCGACTTCCACCGCGGCACCTTCCGGGTGCGGGGGGACACCGTGGAGATCATCCCCATGTACGAGGAGCTCGCGGTGCGCATCGAGTTCTTCGGGGACGAGATCGAGTCCATCCAGACCCTGCACCCGCTCACCGGCCAGGTGGTGCGCGAGGAGGAGGAGATGTACATCTTCCCGGCCTCGCACTACGTGGCCGGCGACGAGCGCATGGGCCGGGCGATCACCACCATCGAGGACGAGCTGCGGGAGCGGCTGCAGGAGCTGGAGTCCCAGGACAAGCTGCTCGAGGCGCAGCGGCTGCGCATGCGCACCACGTACGACCTCGAGATGATGCAGCAGATGGGCTACTGCAACGGCATCGAGAACTACTCGCGCCACATCGACGGCCGTCCCGCCGGCTCCGCCCCGCACTGCCTGCTGGACTACTTCCCGGACGACTTCCTGCTCGTGGTGGACGAGTCCCACGTGACCATCCCGCAGATCGGCGCGATGTACGAGGGGGACATGTCCCGCAAGCGCACCCTCGTGGAGCACGGCTTCCGCCTGCCCTCGGCCATGGACAACCGCCCGCTGAAGTGGGACGAGTTCCTCGAGCGGATCGGGCAGACCGTGTACCTCTCCGCGACGCCGGGCGCCTACGAGCTCGGCCAGGCGGACGGCTACGTCGAGCAGATCATCCGCCCCACCGGCCTCGTGGACCCGCAGGTGGTGGTCAAGCCGACCGAGGGCCAGATCGACGACCTGCTCGAGCAGATCCGCGTGCGCACGGCCAAGGACGAGCGCGTCCTGGTGACCACGCTGACCAAGCGCATGGCCGAGGACCTCACGGACTACCTGCTCGAGGCGGGGGTGAAGGTCGAGTACCTCCACTCGGATGTGGACACGCTGCGCCGCGTGGAGCTGCTGCGGGAGCTGCGCAAGGGCACCTTCGACGTGCTGGTGGGCATCAACCTGCTGCGCGAGGGCCTGGACCTGCCCGAGGTCTCGCTCGTGGCGATCCTGGACGCGGACAAGGAGGGCTTCCTGCGCTCCACCACCTCCCTCATCCAGACCATCGGCCGCGCCGCCCGCAACGTCTCCGGCGAGGTCCACATGTACGCGGACAACGTCACCGACTCCATGCGCCGGGCGATCGAGGAGACCGAGCGGCGCCGGGCCGTGCAGATCGCGTACAACGAGGAGCACGGGATCGACCCCCAGCCGCTGCGCAAGCGCATCGCGGACATCACGGATCAGCTGGCCCGGGAGGACGCGGACACCGCCGACTTCCTCAAGGGCATGGGCGGCGTGAAGTCCGGGTTCGACTTCGGCATGGGCCACCGAGGCCTCAGCTCGCTGGACCGGGACGCGACCACAGGGGAGGGCACCGAGGCTCCGGCGGTGGACCCGGCGTCGCTGCCCGCCAAGGACCTGGCCGATCTGATCGAGCAGATGTCGAAGCAGATGCACCAGGCGGCGGCGGACCTGCAGTTCGAGCTCGCCGCCCGCCTGCGCGACGAGGTCGGCGAGCTCAAGAAGGAGCTGCGGCAGATGAAGCGGGAGCAGTGACCACCCGGCATGATGCCGACCCAGGGTGTTATGAAAACACTGATGAATGTCGTCATATCAGTGATAGTGTGACGCCATGAGCGCAGCACCCCCGGTCGCGGCCGTGATCGCGGACATCGTCGGCTCCCGCGCCCTCCCGGACCGGGAGCGGGCGCAGGAGCAGATCCTGGCCGCCTTCGCGGCCGCGGAACAGGACGTCCCGCCGCTGCGCCCCGCCTGGGCCAGCGTCGGCGACGAGTTCCAGGCGCTGCACCGCACCTGGCCGGACGCGCTCCGGCTGACCGTCCGCGTCACGCTCGCCCTGCCCCCGGGCCTCGACCTGCGCTTCGGGATCGGCCTGGGGCAGCGGCGGGCCCTGGACGCCGGCGGAGACGGCATCGAGGACGGCACGGCCTGGTATCGGGCCCGCGAGGCCGTCGAGCACGCGCACGAGCGGGCCGCCGGCGCCGCGACCGCCTTCCGTGCCGCGGACCCGTCCCTCACCGCCGCCGTGGACGGGCTCGCCCTGCTGCGCGACCACGTCCTCGGCCGGCTCAAGGCCCGCGAACGCCGGATCGCCGCAGCCCTGCTGGGCGGGGCGACCCAGGCGGAGGCCGCACGGGCGGAGCGGATCACGCAGTCCGCGGTGTCGCAGACCGTCGCGCGGTCCGGGATCGGCCGGCTGCTCGAGCTGGACGCCGAGCTCGCCGCCGCGGCGACGGAGGTCGCGCCGTGACCGCCCTCGCACTGCTCGCCCTGGGGCTGCACGACCTGCTCGACGCCGTCCTGCCCGGCGCCTGGCCCGCCCCACGGCGGCGGTGGCTCGCCCGGGCCGGCGCGGCCGTGGCCGCCGTCCTCGCCGCGGTGCTGGTGGCCGTGCTGGCGCCGACCGGCGTGGCCGTCGCGGTGGGCGGCGGCCTGGTGTCCCTCGGCCTGCTGATGGGCTGGACGTGGCTGCACCCGGACCGGCCGCTCGGGGTGGTCGCGGTGGTGGCCGTGGTCGGCCTGGTGGCCGTGCTCGAGTCGACCCTGGCGCCCGCGGGCCTGCGCTCCGCGCCCCCGGCCCTCACGCTGTTGGCGGTGGCGCTGGCCCTGACCGAGACCGGCAACCGGGTCACCCGCGCGGTCCTCGCCCTGGCGGGCCGGCCCGCCGACGGAGGCGACGAGGAGGCGGAGGACCCCGCGGCCGACGGCCTGCGCGGCGGTCGCTACATCGGGCCCATGGAGCGACTGCTCATGGTCGTCCTGGGGCTCGCGCAGGCCTATCCGGTGATCGCGGCCCTGATGGCGGCCAAGGGCATCGTGCGCTTCCCGGAGATCTCGGCGGACCGCGGCGCCGGCTCGCGCGCGGAGGAGTTCCTCATCGGCTCCCTCGCCAGTTGGGGCCTGGCCGCCGCCGGTGCCGTCGTCGTCTGGCTCGCCCTGGGCCTGACCGCTCCCGGCGCAGTCTGAGACCGGCCCCCCGCGTCCGCGCGCGGGACCGCACCCGTCTAGACTGGCGCGGCCCCCACGAAAGGAACCCCTCCAAGGACGTGCTCAGTCCCGCCTTCGAGACCACGACCCTTGTGGTCCTCGGCGTCATCCTCCTGCTTGACCTGCTGTACGTCGCGCGCCGCCCCCACGAGCCCTCCATGAAGGAGGCCGGCCTGTGGATCGGGTTCTACGTGGCGCTGGCGCTGGTCTTCGCGGGGCTGCTCTTCGCGGGGCTGCTCTTCGCCCTGGGCGATGCGCAGCACGGCACCGATTTCCTCGCCGGCTGGGTCACCGAGTACAGCCTCAGCGTGGACAACCTGTTCGTGTTCCTCATCATCATGGCCAAGTTCCAGGTGCCCCGCCGCTACCAGCAGGAGGTGCTGATGGTGGGCATCATCATCGCGCTGATCGCCCGCGCGGTGTTCATCGCGGTCGGCGCCGTCGCCATCGAGCACCTGACGTGGGAGTTCTACATCTTCGGCGCCTTCCTGCTCTGGACCGCCTGGCAGCAGCTCAAGGACGACGGCGGGGACGAGGAGTCCGAGCCGGGCGTCGTGGCCCGCCTGACCCGCCGCCTCAACGTGGCGCCGGACTATGACGGCAACCGACTGCGCACCACCGTGGACGGCCGGCGCATGTTCACCCCCATGGTGGTCGTGTTCATCACGATCGGCCTGACGGACGTGATGTTCGCGGTGGACTCCATCCCGGCGATCTTCGGCCTCACCCAGAACTGGTTCATCGTCCTGACCGCCAATATCTTCGCCCTCATGGGCCTGCGCCAGCGGGCCCGACGACGCCCCGCTCCGCCCGCCGCGGGTCGGGGCGTCGTCGTGCGACCGGGTAGACTGACCGGCGACGTAGGGGAGTATCCCGAACACTGTGGACGTCAGCACGCCGCGGCCGCCGAGAGCGCGCCGTCGGCCGGACACAGGGGCCCGGGCCGCGGTCGCGGCGGGCGGAGAGACTTGCGGCACCGTCCCGACCCTTGACGCCGAGAGGTGACCCGTGGAAATCAACGGCCTGACCTGGGGCCTGACGATCGCGCTGATCGTCGGCCTCCTCGCATTCGACTACTTCGCCCATGTCCGCAAGGCGCACACGCCGACGATCCGGGAGGCCGCGATCTGGTCCGGCGTCTACGTCGGCCTCGCGCTCATCTTCGGCCTCGTGTTCTTCGCCTTCGGCGACACCCAGCACGCGGTCGAGTACTACACCGGCTACCTGCTGGAGAAGGCGCTCAGCGTCGACAACCTGTTCGTCTTCCTGGTCATCATGGCCAGCTTCCGCGTGCCCCGCGACTACCAGCAGAAGGTGCTGCTGTTCGGCATCACGTTCGCGCTGATCTCGCGCACCTTGTTCATCCTGCTGGGCGCCGCCGTCATCGCCGCGTGGTCGGACGTGTTCTACCTCTTCGGCCTGTTCCTGCTGATCATCGCCGGCGGCCAGCTCAAGGGCGAGATGTCCGGCGACGCCGAGGGCGCCCAGGACGAGGCGGACAACGTGATGGTCCGCCTCGTCAAGCGGTTCCTGCCCGCCTCCGAGCAGTTCGACGGCGACCGCCTCTTCACGACGGTGGACGGCAAGCGCCTCATGACGCCGATGCTCCTCGTGATGATCGCGATCGGCGCCACGGACATCCTCTTCGCCTTCGACTCCATCCCCGCGATCTTCGGCGTGACCCAGGAGGCGTACATCGTCTTCACCGCCACGGCGTTCTCGCTCATGGGCCTGCGCCAGCTGTACTTCCTGATCGACGGCCTGCTCGACCGCCTCGTCTACCTGGCCTACGGGCTCTCCGCGCTGCTGGCGTTCATCGGCGTGAAGCTGATCCTGCACGCCCTGCACGAGAACAACCTGCCGTTCATCAACGGCGGCGAGAACGTGCCCGTCGTCGAGATCCCCACGACGCTGTCCCTCGTGGTCGTCGTCGTGATCCTGGCGATCACCGTGGCGATCTCCCTGGCCTCGCCGAAGGGCCAGGCCCTGCGGGCGCTGCAGAACGCCGAGAAGTACTCGTATCGGTACTCGAAGCTGGCCGAGGACGCCGACCCGGCCGAGCGCGAGCGCGCCGCCGCCCTGATGGACCGCTGGACGGCCCGGGCCGAGGCCCTGGACCAGCGCTGGCGCGACCAGCTGCTCGAGCACAAGGACGCGTGGTCGGCCATCATCCGCACGGCCCACGAGACCCGGCTCGCCGATCCCCGTGACGACGACGCGCGCGGGGTCTCCGAGCAGATCGTGCGACAGGACGGGCCCACCGTCTGAGCCGATCACGGCACCGGGGGAGTGCTCCGCCGGCGCCCGGGCCCCCGGGCCGGTCAGTCGACCGGGTCGGGGGCCGTCGTCGTCCCGGCGCCGTCCGCCGCGGTCATCGCCAGGAGCCGGTCGAGGATCGCCGGCCCGTCGTCGGCGATGCCGTCGTGGTGGAAGGCGTCGGTCTCCCACACCTGCAGGCCGCGGACGCGCCGCGCCGTCTCGAGCGAGAGGTCCCGGTCCACGTACACGTCGTCGGCGTAGACCGCGGCGGCCACGGGGACGGTGTTCTGCGCCAGGGCAGCCACGTCGTAGAGCGGGCCCCACTGCGTGCGCTCGGCGAGCAGCCGCGCCGTGCCGGCCAGGGGCCGCAGCCGGGGGTCGACCTCGACGGACCAGGGCATGACGTGTTCGCCCGTGGGCAGCGGGACCGTGGTCGCCTCCGGGTCGAAGTCCGGGTGCTCGGCGAGCATCCGGGACGCCGACCAGCCGGTGTCCGCCCGGCCGCCGGCCAGGTCCGCCGGCTGCGCGTAGATCGCCTCGTGCAGCACGGTGTAGAGCGGGTTGACGAGGCGGTCGTCCTGGTCGGCGACGGCGGCCAGGAACGTCTCGGACAGGCGCGGCGCGGGTCCGGTGCGGTCCACGGCCTCGGCGAGGGCCCAGTGCAGGCGGTCCACGCGGGTGTTGCCGCCCAGCAGCATGCCCAGACCCTGGGCCCGTCCCACGGTGAGCGGCCCGCCGCCGGGCAGGGGGATCGGGGCGCCCGCGGCCTCGGCGGCGCGGATCAGCCCCACGGCCTCCGACCACGCGTCGCGGTCGGCCGGGTGCCGGTCGAAGAACTCCTCGGTGCGGGCGCGCATCCGGGCGTAGGTGGCCCGGTAGACCCGGTCGGCGTGGCCGGTGAGCGGGGCGAGGCCGCCGGTCACCAGGCTGCGCTGCAGGCCCTCGGGGTGGAAGGAGAGGTAGCTCAGCGTGCAGAACCCGCCGAAGCTCTGGCCCAGAGTGGTCCACGGCCCGGCGCCGAGGGCGAGGCGCAGCATCTCGGCGTCCCGCACGATCGAGGGCGCCCGCAGGTGTACCAGGTGCTCGGCGCGGGCCTCGTCCGTGGCGAAGGCGCCCGGGGCGGTCAGGGTCGCCACGGTGGCCGGGGTCGAGCGCCCCGTGCCGCGCTGGTCCAGCAGCAGCACGCGGTGGCTCTCGGCCAGCGCGCCGAGCCAGCCGCTCAGGCGCGCCGGGCGGGGCCCGGCACTGCCGGGGCCGCCCTGGAGGTACAGGGCCCAGGGACGCTCGCCCCCGGGGTCGTCCTTCGCCCGGATCTCCCGGGCGAAGACGGTCAGCGTGCCGCGCCGGTGCGGCCCGACGCCGGTGCCCGCCGCGTCCTGCGCCTCGGCTTCGGCGAGGCCCAGCGCGTGGTCGATCGGCACCGTGAACCAGTGGTCCACCGTGACGGTGCCGTCGTAGAGCTCGGTGCGCTCGCCCACGCGGTGGCGGGCCGGCTCGAGCGGGGCGAAGCCGCGCGGGTCGCCCGCCACGGGCCGTCCTGCCGCCCGGGCGTCCCCGCCGCTCACAGGCCCCACCCGGACTCGGGCGCGCCCACGGAGACCACCCGGATCACGGGGTGGCCCGCCTCGTCGGAGGCGTCCAGGTCGACCACGGCGTTGATCCCGTGGTCCAGGTCCCCGTCGGGGTCCTTCAGGATCTGCCGCACCGCCCACCAGCGCGGGCCGGCCAGCTCCAGCGGGGCGGCGACGTCGGGGGCCGCGGTCACGCGGAACAGCTCGGGGCCACGCGCGGCGGGGCCGTCGTCGATGTCCTCGTGGTCGTCGAAGTAGGCGTCGAGGGCGTCGGCCCAGTCGTCGGCGGACAGGTCGCCGGACAGGCGCGCGAGGGCCTCGTCCCGCTCGTCGCCGAACAGGCGCACGCGCTGGAACATCGCGTTGCGGACCATCACGCGGAACACGGGCGCGTTGTCCGTCAGGCGAGGCGGCGCCGGCGGCTCGAGCGCCTCCATGTCCCGGCGCAGCTCGTCGATGTCCCCGGCCACCAGGTCCTCCCACTCCTCCAGGAGGGACG
This sequence comes from Micrococcus sp. MS-ASIII-49, assembly GCF_000946635.1. Classification (NCBI taxonomy): domain Bacteria; kingdom Bacillati; phylum Actinomycetota; class Actinomycetes; order Micrococcales; family Micrococcaceae; genus Micrococcus; species Micrococcus sp. MS-ASIII-49. The sequence goes on along the minus strand of NZ_JXSP01000047.1, from coordinate 33,441 downwards.
AGTCGGTCTGCTTCACCATCTCGTCGAGCCAGTCCAGCAGCACCTGGAGCTCCTCGGTGCGCGCCGCCTCGGGCACCGTGTGGCGCAGCGCCTTGACCGCGTCCGTGAGGTAGCGCAGCAGCACGCCCTCGGACCGGGCGATCCCGTAGAACCGGACGTAGTCACCGAAGCCCATGGCCCGCTCGAACATGTCGCGCACCACGGACTTGGGGGTCAGCTCGAACTCCGCGAGCCACGGGGCGTCCTGCCGGTAGAGCTCGAACTGCTGCTCGAGGAGCTCGGCCAGCGGCCGCGGGTGGGTGATCTCGTCGAGGGCCCGCATGCGGTCGTTGTAGTCCATGCCCTCGGCCTTCATGGCGGCCACGGCCTCGCCCTTGGCGTGCTTGACCTGGGCGGAGAGCACCTGGCGCGGCGGGTCGAGGGTCGCCTCGATCACGGAGACCACGTCGAGCGCGTGGTCGGGATCGGCCGGGTCCAGCAGGTCGAGCGCGGCGAGGGCGAAGGGGGAGAGCGGCTGGTTGAGCGCGAAGTCCGGCTGCAGGTCCACCGTGAGGTCCACGGTGCGGCCCTCGGCGTCCGGCTCGGGCAGACGCTCGACGACGCCCGTGGCCAGCAGCTCCCGGAAGATCCCGAGCGCGCGGCGCATGAGCACCGCCTGGCGGGCCGGGGTCTCGTGGGTGCCGCGCAGCAGGCGCCGGACCGCGATCACCGGGTCGCCGGGCCGGTCGAGGATGTTCAGCAGCATGGAGTGCGTGATCCGCATGCGGGAGACCAGCGGCTCCGGCTCGGCGGAGACGAGGCGCTCGAACGTCGCCGGCCCCCACGAGACGAAGCCGGCCGGCGGGGTCTTGCGCTTGCCGGACTTCACGGACTGCTTCATGCGCTTGGCCCGCTCGGCCTCGTCCTTGACGTTCGCGAACTTCGCCGCGGCCTTGCGCTCGGCCGCCTTGTTCTCGATCACGTGCTCGGGGGCCTGGACCACCACGGTGCCGGAGGTGTCGAAGCCGGCCCGGCCCGCCCGGCCGGCGATCTGGTGGAACTCGCGGGCCTGGAGCAGGCGGGTCTTCTCGCCGTCGAACTTGGAGAGCGCGGTGAGCAGCACGGTGCGGATCGGCACGTTGATCCCGACGCCCAGCGTGTCCGTGCCGCAGATGACCTTGAGCAGCCCGTCCTGGGCCAGCTTCTCCACGAGGCGGCGGTACTTGGGCAGCATGCCCGCGTGGTGCACGCCGATGCCCGCCCGGACGAGGCGGTTCAGGGTGTGCCCGAAGCCCGCGGAGAAGCGGAAGCCGGCGATCCGCGCGGCGATCGCCTCCTTCTCCTCCCTGGACGTCACCGAGATCGAGGACAGACCCTGGGCCGTCTCCACGGCGTCCAGCTGCGAGAAGTGCACGATGTACACCGGTGCCTGGTGGGTGCCCACGAGCTCCTCGACCTTCTCCTGCAGCGGCACCTCGGACCACTCGAACGTCAGCGGGATGGGGCGCTGCGCGTGGGCGACGACGGCGACCTCGCGCCCGGTGCGCTCGGTCAGGTCCGCCTCGAGGCGGGTCGTGTCGCCGAGGGTGGCCGACATCAGCAGGAACCGGGCCTGCGGCAGCTCGAGGAGGGGCACCTGCCAGGCCCAGCCGCGGGAGGGGTCCGCGTAGTAGTGGAACTCGTCCATCACCACGGTGCCGATCTCCATGCCCGAGCCCTCGCGCAGCGCGCGGTTGGCGAGGATCTCGGCCGTGCAGCAGATGATGGGCGCGTCACCGTTGACGGTGGAGTCGCCCGTGACCATGCCGACGTTCTCCGCGCCGAACACGTCCACCAGCGCGAAGAACTTCTCCGAGACGAGCGCCTTGATCGGCGCCGTGTAGTAGGAGACGGCGTCGTGGGCGAGCGCGTCGGCGTGCGCGGCCAGCGCCACCAGGGACTTGCCGGAGCCGGTGGGCGTCGCCAGGATCACGTGCCGGCCCTGGACGAGCTCGAGGGCGGCCTCCTCCTGGGCGGGGTAGAGCGAGATCCCGCGGTCCTCGGTCCAGGCCGCGAAGGCCCCGAAGACGTCGTCGGCGTCCGGGGCCGGCGGGAGCGCGTCGATGCGGTCGGTCAGCGAGGGCGGGTTCGTGGCGGCAGAAGTCATCGCCCCCAGGGTATCGGCCGCTCCGCGCGATACGGTGCCGCCATGAGTCAGATCGCGCCCGAGAGCCCGCACCCGGACACCGACGCCGTCGTGGGGGACGTGACCGGCCGACAGGGCGGGGGGTTCACCTGGGATCCCGCGCAGTACGAGGGCTTCGCCGAACACCGCGCCCGCCCCTTCCACGACCTGGTGGGGCGCGTGCGCGCCGAGGCCCCGCGCGTCGTGGTGGACCTGGGCTGCGGCCCGGGGACCCTGACCCGGACGCTGGCCGAGCGCTGGCCGGACGCCGAGGTGATCGGTCTGGACGACTCGCCCGCCATGCTGGAGCGGGCCCGGGAGCAGGCGGCCCGCACGGGCGCCCCCGCCAACCTGCGCTTCGAGGCGGTCGACGCCTCGCAGTGGCGCCCGTCGGGGGCGACGGACGTCGTGGTGTCCAACGCGATGCTCCAGTGGATCCCGACGCACCGTCGCCTGATCCGGCGCTGGCTCGGGGACCTCACGCCGGGGGCGTGGTTCGCGGCGCAGATCCCGCGGCCCTACGAGCAGCCCTCCCACGCGGCGATCGTGGCGCTGGCGGAGGACCCGGCCTTCTCCGAGCCGCTGCACGGGGTGGCGACGACCCGCACCGTGGCGCCGCCCGAGGAGTACACGCGGCTGTTCCTCGAGGCGGGGTGGTCCCCGGTCGTCTGGGAGACGGAGTACCAGCAGGTGCTGACGGGCGAGGACCCGGTGTTCCGGTGGACCTCCGGCGCGGCCCTGCGACCGAGCCTGCAGGCCCTGGCCCGCTGGGACGCCGAGGAGGGCGCCGCCGAGGGCGCCGGGCTGCTCGAGGCGTTCGTGGACCGGTACCGCGCCGCCATGCGCGAGGCGTACCCGCCGGTGCCCGGTGTCACGGCCGACGACGGCGGCCCGGTCACGATCTTCCCGGCCCGGCGCCTGTTCATGGCGGGGCAGAAGCCGGCCTGACGCTGGGCCCGGGACCGCCCGGGCGCACCGTCACCAGCCGCGCTCGGCCCACTCCGGCAGGTGGGGGCGCTCGGCGCCCAGGGTCGTGGAGGCGCCGTGGCCGGGGTGGACCACCACGTCGTCGTCGAACGCGTCGAAGATCCGATCGCTCACGTCCGTGAACAGCTGACGGAACCGGCCGTCGTCGCCCTCGGTGTTGCCCACCCCGCCCGGGAAGAGGGAGTCGCCGGTGAAGAGCACGGCCGGCTCGTCCGCCTCGGGGCGGCACACCAGCGCGATGGACCCGGGCGTGTGGCCGCGCAGGGCCACCACCTCGAGCCGGAGCCCGTCCGCCCCCACGGTGTCCCCGTGGCGCAGGCGCACGTCGGGGGCGACCCCCGTGGCCTCGGCGATCGCGTCGGCGTCGTCCTCGCCGGCCGCCGTGCGGGCCCCGGTCAGGGAGGCCAGCGCCGGCAACGCGCGCACGTGGTCCCAGTGTCGATGCGTGGTGACGATCATCTCGAGGCGCGGCTCGCACGGGGTGTCGTCCGCGGCCGAGGCGATGAGGTCGCGGATGGCCTCGGCCTCGGCGGCGGCGTCGATCAGCACCTGCGCCCCCGTGGTCTTGGAGGTGAGCAGGTACACGTTGTTGTCCATCTCCGACACGGAGCAGGTGCGCACCGTGACAGCGGGCAGATCGTGCAGGAGGCGGTTCCGGGCGGTCTCGGGCATGCGCAACAGTGTACGGACGGGGCGGTGAGGCGCCAGGGCGGGCCCGGCCCGCGGTGGGTTCGCCCACAGGCGAGACCCCGGTGTCGTGTCCGTACCCGCCCCTATGCTGGCCGCGTGCCCAAGAACTCCTCCACCACCGTCTCCTCCGCCGTCGAGGCCCACCCCGGCGGCCTCGCCTCCGGCCCCGGCGGCGCGCGCTCGGGCGAGCGGGACCGCATCGTCGTCCAGGGCGCCCGCGAGCACAACCTGAAGGACGTGGACGTCAGCTTCCCGCGGGACGCCATGGTCGTGTTCACGGGTCTGTCCGGCTCGGGCAAGTCCTCCCTGGCCTTCGACACGATCTTCGCCGAGGGCCAGCGACGCTACGTCGAGTCGCTCTCCTCCTACGCCCGCATGTTCCTGGGCCGGGTGGACAAGCCGGACGTGGACTTCATCGAGGGCCTGTCCCCGGCCGTGTCCATCGACCAGAAGTCGACCAACCGCAACCCGCGCTCCACGGTGGGGACCATCACCGAGATCTACGACTACATGCGCCTGCTCTGGGCGCGTGTCGGGGTGCCGCACTGCCCGCAGTGCGGCGAGCCGGTGAGCCGGCAGACCCCGCAGCAGATCGTGGACCAGCTCGAGGAGCTGCCCGAGCGCACCCGCTTCCAGGTGCTCGCGCCCGTGGTCCGCGGCCGCAAGGGCGAGTTCGTGGACCTGTTCAAGGACCTGTCCACGCAGGGCTTCGCCCGCGCCGTCGTGGACGGGGAGACCGTCCAGCTCTCGGACCCGCCCGTGCTGAAGAAGCAGGTCAAGCACACCATCGCCGTCGTCGTGGACCGCCTCGCCATGAAGGAGGGCATCCGCCAGCGCCTCACCGACTCGGTGGAGACCGCCCTGAAGCTGGCGGACGGCCTCGTCGTGGCCGAGTTCGTGGACGTGGAGCCGGTCGCCGAGAAGGGCAGGAAGAACACCGCGGAGTTCGGCGGGCGGGACGCCGAGGGCAACCCCCGGTACCGCTCGTTCTCCGAGAAGCTCTCCTGCCCCAACGGGCACGAGCAGACCGTGGACGAGATCGAGCCGCGCTCGTTCTCCTTCAACAACCCGTTCGGCGCGTGCCCCGAGTGCACCGGCATCGGCTCCCGTCTGCAGGTGGACCCGGACCTCGTCGTCGCCAACGACGAGCTGTCCCTGCGCGAGGGCGCCGTCGTGCCGTGGTCGCTCGGCAAGTCCACCTCGGACTACTGGCTGCGCGTGCTCGGCGGGCTGGGCAAGGAGATGGGCTTCTCCCTGGACACCCCGTGGAAGGACCTGACGGATGCGGAGCGCGACGCCGTCCTGCACGGCAAGGACTTCAAGGTGGAGGTGACGTTCCGCAACCGGTTCGGCCGCGAGCGCCGCTACACCACGGGCTTCGAGGGCGTCATCCCCTACGTGATGCGCAAGCACGGGGAGACCGAGTCGGACGGCGCCCGCGAGCGCTACGAGTCGTTCATGCGGGAGATCCCGTGCCCGGCGTGCCACGGGGCCCGCCTCAACCCCACGGTCCTGAACGTGCTCGTGGGCGGCCTGTCCATCGCGGACGCCACCCGCCTGCCCATGCGGGAGGCCATGGAGTTCTTCTCGGGGCTGCGGCTGACGGACCGGGAGCGGCAGATCGCGGACCAGGTGCTCAAGGAGATCCTGGCCCGGCTGGCGTTCCTGCTGGACGTCGGCCTGGAGTACCTCAACCTGGAGCGGCCGGCCGGCACCCTCTCTGGAGGCGAGGCCCAGCGCATCCGCCTGGCCACGCAGATCGGCTCCGGGCTGGTCGGCGTCCTCTACGTGCTCGACGAGCCGTCCATCGGCCTGCACCAGCGGGACAACCGCCGCCTCATCGAGACCCTCCTGCGCCTGCGGGACCTCGGCAACACCCTCATCGTCGTCGAGCACGACGAGGACACGATCGCCGAGGCGGACTGGATCGTGGACATCGGTCCTCGCGCGGGCGAGCACGGGGGCGAGGTCGTGCACTCGGGCTCCCTGGCGGATCTCAAGGCGAACACGCGGTCCGTCACCGGCGACTACCTCTCCGGGCGCCGCTCCATCGCGGTGCCGGAGCGGCGTCGCGTCCCGGAGAAGGGGCGCGTGCTGACGGTCCGCGGCGCCCAGGAGAACAACCTGAAGGACGTCTCGGTGGAGGTCCCGCTCGGGGTCCTCACGGCCGTGACGGGTGTGTCCGGCTCGGGCAAGTCCACGCTGATCAACGAGATCCTCTACAAGGTCCTGGCCAACCGGCTCAACGGCGCCAAGCTCGTGCCCGGCCGGCACCGGTCCGTGGAGGGGCTCGAGCACCTGGACAAGGTGGTCCACGTGGACCAGAGCCCCATCGGGCGCACGCCGCGCTCCAACCCCGCCACCTACACCGGCGTGTTCGACGCGATCCGCAAGCTCTTCGCAGAGACCCCCGAGGCGAAGGTCCGGGGCTACCAGCAGGGCCGGTTCTCCTTCAACATCAAGGGCGGGCGCTGCGAGGCGTGCGCGGGGGACGGCACGCTGAAGATCGAGATGAACTTCCTGCCGGACGTCTACGTGCCGTGCGAGGTGTGCCACGGGGCCCGGTACAACCGGGAGACGCTCGAGGTCACCTACAAGGGCAAGAACATCGCCGAGGTCCTCGACATGCCGATCGAGGAGGCCGCGGACTTCTTCAGCGCGTACACCCGCATCTCGCGGTACCTGGACACGCTCGTCGACGTCGGTCTGGGCTACGTCCGCCTGGGCCAGCCCGCCACCACGCTCTCGGGCGGCGAGGCCCAGCGCGTGAAGCTGGCGGCCGAGCTCCAGAAGCGCTCCAACGGCCGCACCATCTACGTGCTGGACGAGCCGACCACGGGGCTGCACTTCGACGACATCCGCAAGCTCCTGCACGTGCTCCAGTCCCTCGTGGACAAGGGCAACACGGTGCTCACCATCGAGCACAACCTCGACGTGATCAAGAGCGCGGACCACGTGATCGACCTCGGCCCCGAGGGCGGCTCCGGCGGCGGCACGATCGTGGCCACGGGCACGCCGGAGGAGGTCGCGCGCGTCGCCGAGAGCCACACGGGCCGGTTCCTCGCGGAGCTGCTCGCGTAGCATGGACCCCGCCCACGCAGGACGCGGACGAAGGAGAGCCATGGCGACGTCGGAGCCCGTGCGCAGGAGCGCCGCCGCGCTCCTGCGGCTCACCTGCCGCCCCGAGGTCGTCGGCATGGAGCACGTCCCTGCGCGGGGCCCCTTCGTCATGGCTTCCAACCACCTGTCCTTCGTCGACTCGGTGATCCTCCAGGCCCTCGCCCCCCGCCCGGTCCACTTCTTCGCCAAGGAGGAGTACTTCACGGGCACGGGCCTGCGGGGCCGCGTCCGGCGGCGGTTCTTCGAGTCCGTGGGCTCCGTCCCCGTCCGCCGGGGCGAGCAGGCCGCCTCCGTGGCCGCGCTCGAGTCCCTCGTGGGCCTGCTCGAGTCCGGCCAGGGCGTCGGCATCTACCCGGAGGGCACCCGCAGCCGCGACGGCCGCCTCTACCGCGGCCGCACCGGTGCGGCCTGGCTGGCCCTGGCCACCGGCGCACCCGTGGTGCCCGTGGGCCTCGTCGGCACGCAGCACCTCCAGCCGCCGGACACCAACGGCTTCCGTCCCCACCGGTTCTCCGTGCGCGTGGGCGCGCCCCTGGACTTCGGCCACCCCGGGCGTCGACACACCCTGCCGCAGCGCCGCGACGCGACGGCGGCGATCATGGACGCCATCGGCGCGCTCTCGGGGCAGGAGCGCGTGGACGCCTACAACGCCGCCCCGGGTGCCCGTGGCTGATCCGGCCTCCTACCGCCCGGCTCCGGGCGAGATCTCCACGTCGCCCGGCGTCTACCGCTTCCGCGACGCGGACGGACGCGTCGTCTACGTCGGCAAGGCGAAGAACCTGCGCGCCCGCCTGAGCTCCTATTTCCAGGACCCCGCCCGGCTGGCCACCAAGACCCGGACCATGGTGTTCACGGCGGCCGCGGTCGAGTGGACCGTCGTCGGCTCCGAGCTGGAGGCGCTCCAGCTCGAGTACACGTGGATCAAGGAGTACCGCCCCCGGTTCAACATCATGTACCGGGACGACAAGTCGTACCCCTACCTGGCCGTGACCATGAACGAGCAGTTCCCGCGCGTCCAGGTGATGCGCGGCGACCGGAAGCCCGGCGTGAAGTACTTCGGCCCGTTCCACCCGGCCAAGGCGATCCGGGAGACCGTGGACCTGATGCTGCGCGTCTTCCCGGTCCGCACGTGCTCGGCGGGCGTGTTCAAGCGGGCCCGCGCCCAGGACCGGCCGTGCCTGCTCGGCTACATCGGCAAGTGCTCGGCGCCCTGCGTGGGCCGGATCAGCCCGGCGGACCATCGCGCGCTGGCCCAGGACTTCTGCGACTTCATGGCCGGGGACGCGAACCGGTTCATCCGCGAGCTGGAGAAGGCCATGGCCCGTGCCGTCGAGGAGCTGCGCTACGAGGACGCGGCCCGGCTGAGGGACGACATCGCCGCGCTGCGCCGCGTGTTCGAGCGCAACGCCGTGGTGCTGCCGGAGAACACGGAGGCGGACATCTTCGCCCTGCACGCGGACGAGCTGGAGGTCGCGGTGCAGGTGTTCCACGTCCGGCAGGGACGCATCCGCGGCCAGCGCGGCTGGGTCATGGAGCGCGTGGAGGACGTCGCCGAGCCGGAGATGGTCGCGCACCTGCTCCAGCAGGTCTACGGCGACCTCGAGGGGCCGGAGCGCATCCCGCACGAGATCCTCGTCCCGGTCGAGCCCGACGACGCCGCACAGCTCACCGAGTGGCTCTCGGGCCTGCGCGGGTCCCGGGTCGCCGTGCGCGTGCCCCGGCGGGGCTCGAAGGCGGACCTCATGGAGACCGTCCGGGAGAACGCGGAGATGGCCCTCAAGCTGCACAAGTCGCGGCGGTCCGGGGACCTCACCACCCGCTCCGCCGCCCTGCGGGAGCTGCAGGAGGCCCTGGAGATCACCGAGCCCCTGCTGCGCATCGAGTGCTACGACATCTCCCACTCCCAGGGCACCAACGTGGTCGGCTCGATGGTCGTCATGGAGGACGGGCTGCCGAAGAAGAAGGACTACCGCCGCTTCAACGTCACGGGGGAGGCCGCCCGGGACGACACGGCGTCCCTGCGCGACGTCCTGCGGCGGCGTTTCGCCCGCCTGGCCAAGGAGCGCGCGGAGGGCGCCCCGCTGTCCGGTCAGGTCGAGGGGGACGATCAGGAGGCGGGGCGCCGCTTCGCGTACCCGCCCTCGCTCGTGGTGGTCGACGGCGGCCCGCCCCAGGTGGCCGCGGCCGCGGCGGTCCTCGAGGAGCTGGGCCTGGACGACCTGCCCGTGGTCGGGCTGGCCAAGCGGCTCGAGGAGGTGTGGCTGCCGGGCGACGAGTTCCCGGTGGTCCTGCCGCGCACCTCGGAGGGCCTGTACCTGCTCCAGCGCATCCGTGACGAGTCGCACCGGTTCGCGATCGCGGGCCACCGCAGCCGGCGGTCCAAGGCGATGACCGTCTCCGCCCTGGACGGGATCCCGGGTCTGGGCCCGGCCAAGCGCACCGCGCTGCTGAACCACTTCGGCTCCGTCGCCGAGATCCGGGCCGCCGGCGTGGACCGGCTGACCGAGGTCGCCGGCATCGGGCCGCGGCTGGCCGAGGCCGTCCACACGGCGCTCACGGCCGACACGCCCGCGGATACAGTGGAGTCATGATCGAGGAGACCCTCCAGCCGGAGAAGCCGCCGACATCCGAGGTGCTCGTGATCGCCGGGATGTCCGGCGCCGGACGGACCACCGCCGCGCACGCGCTCGAGGACCACGGCTGGGACGTGGTGGAGAACATGCCGCCGGCCCTGTTCGGCACGCTGGCCGAGCTCATCGCCCGCTCGCCGGAGGCGTTCCCGCGCCTGGCGATCGTGGTGGACGTGCGCTCGCGCTCCTACTTCGAGGAGCTGTACGCCGCCCTGCAGCACCTGGCCAACAGTGGGGTGGAGTACCGCACGGTGTTCCTCGATGCGGACGATCACGTGCTCCTCCGGCGCTTCGAGGCCGGCCGCCGCCCCCACCCGATGCAGGGCAACGCCCGGCTGCTGGACGGCATCCGCGCGGAGCGGGACGTCGTCGAGCCGCTCAAGGCGCGTGCCGACGTCGTGGTGGACACCACCGAGCTGAACGTGCACGGCCTGGCCACGGAGATCACCGAGCTGTTCTCGGAGTCCGGCCCCGTCACGCTGCGCCTGACCATCATGAGCTTCGGGTTCAAGTACGGCGTCCCGGCGGACGCGAACTTCGTGGCGGACATGCGCTTCATCCCCAACCCCCACTGGGTGCCGGCGCTGCGTCCGCACACGGGCACGGAGGCCGCGGTCGCGGACTACGTGCTCTCCCGCCCCGGTGTCGAGGACTTCCTGCGCACGTACGTCGCCATGCTGGGGCCGGTGTTCGAGGGCTACCGGCGGGAGAACAAGCACTACGCCACGCTCGCCATCGGCTGCACGGGCGGCAAGCACCGCTCCGTGGCCGTCGCCGAGGAGCTGGCCCGGCGCCTGGCCCAGGTGCCCCACGTCACGGTGCACGTCCAGCACCGGGACATGGGGCGCGAATGACGTCCCCGCTCACCGGCCAACTGCCCCTGCCGCCCGGGATGGGTTCGGAAGGGCGCGGGGTGGGTGCGGGCATGTCCCGCCCCACGGCCCGCGTCACCGCCCTCGGCGGCGGCCACGGCCTCTCCGCGTCCCTCGCGGCCCTGCGGCACGTGGCCGGGCACCTCACGGCCATCGTCACGGTGGCGGACGACGGTGGCTCCTCCGGCACCATCCGCCGGGAGATGGCGGTGCTGCCGCCCGGCGACCTCCGCATGGCGCTGGCCGCCCTGTGCGACGACACCGACTGGGGTCGGACCTGGGCCCACGTCATGCAGCACCGCTTCCGCTCCACCGAGGTGCCCGCCGACCAGGCCACCCTGGACAACCACGCGCTCGGGAACCTCCTGATCGTCGCCCTCTGGGAGCTGCTGGGCGACCCGGTGGACGGGCTGCGCTGGGCCGGCGCCCTGCTGCGGGCGCACGGTGAGGTCCTGCCGGTCTCGCGGGTGCCGCTGACCATCGGCGGGGACGTGCTCAGCGCCGGCCCGGACGGCCGCCTGCGCACCCGATGCGTGGAGGGCCAGGTGGCCCTCGCGGTCGCCGCGTTCGAGGGGCGCGTCACCGACGTCCGCCTGAGCCCGTCCGACGCCCCCGCCACCCCGGAGGCGCTCTCGGCGATCGAGCTGGCCGACTGGGTGGTGCTCGGACCCGGCTCGCTGTACACGTCGGTGCTGCCGCACCTGCTGATGCCGGACGTGCGCGCGGCCCTCGCCGCCACCACCGCCCGGCGCCTCATGGTGCTGAACCTGCGCACGGGAGACCAGGAGACCACCGGCCTCACCCACGCCGACCACCTCAAGGTGCTGCGCTCCTATGCGCCGGACCTCCGGCTGGACGTGGTGATCGCCGACGTGGACGCGGTCACCGACCGGGCGGCGGTGGAGGCCGAGGCGGCCCGGATGGGCGCGCGCGTGGCGTTCAGTAGAGTGAGCAGTGCCCAGGATCCCCAGGTCCACGACCCGCTGCGCCTGGCCGTCGCGATCGACGAGGCGATGACCCACTGACGCGCGCACCTCGCCGAGAAGGAGCACGAGCATGGCGCTGACCATGACCCTCAAGGAGGAGCTGGCCCGTGTGCCGGTCGCCGCGACCCCGGAGCGGCGGGCGGAGACCGCGGCGATGCTGCGGTTCGCCGGGGGGTTGCACCTCGTGGCCGGCCGCGTCGTCGTGGAGGTTGAACTGGACCACGGCGCCAGTGCGCGCCGCCTGCGCGCCGCCATCACCGAGCTGTACGGCCTGGCCCCGGAGATCGTGGTGGTCTCCGGCGGCAACCTGCGCCGTGGTCAGCGGTACGTGCTCCGGGTCGTGCGCGGGGGAGAGGACCTCGCCCGGCAGACCGGGCTCATCGACCAGCGGGGACGGCCCGTGCGTGGCCTCGCGCCGGTCCTCGTCAGCGGGACGACGGCGGCCACCGCCGCCGTGTGGCGCGGGGCCCTGCTGGCCCACGGCTCCCTCACCGAGCCCGGCCGCTCGGCGGCCCTCGAGGTGACCACGCCGGGCCCGGAGGCCGCGCTCGCGCTGGTGGGGGCCGCGCGTCGGCTCCGCGTGGCGGCGAAGGCACGCGAGGTGCGTCAGTCGGACCGCGTCGTGGTCCGCGACGGCGAGGCGATCGCCACGCTGCTCGCCGCCGTCGGCGCGGAGCAGACCGCAACCCTCTGGCGCGAGCGGCGCGAGCGCAAAGAGGTCCGGGCCACCGCCAACCGCCTCGCGAACTTCGACGACGCCAACCTGCGCCGTTCCGCCCAGGCCGCTGTCACGGCCGGGGCGAAGGTGGAGCGGGCCCTCGAGATCCTCGGGGACGAGGTGCCCGACCACCTTCGCTACGCGGGACGGCTGCGCCTCGAGCACAAGCAGGCCTCCCTCGACGAGCTCGGCCGCCTCGCGGACCCGCCGATGACCAAGGACGCCGTCGCCGGGCGCATCCGCCGGCTGCTGGCCATGGCGGACAAGCGGGCCGCCGAGCGGGGCATCCCCGGGACGGACGCGGCCTCCGAGGGCTGAGCGCGGGATCACCGTCGACGGGATCTGGCCCCGGCGCTCCGCCCCCGATCACAATGGAGACGGACGGAATACGCCGCCGAGACGCGAGGTTGCCCGAGGTGGAGGCCGAGGGCGTCCTGTCCGCAGCCTCGCCTGACCAAGGAGGAAGCATGACCGAATACACCCTTCCGGAGCTGGACTACGACTACGCCGCGCTGGAGCCGCACATCTCGGCCCGCATCATGGAGCTGCACCACTCCAAGCACCACGCCACGTACGTCAAGGGCGCGAACACCGCCCTGGAGAAGCTGGCCGCCGCGCGTGAGGCCGGCGACTTCGGCTCCGTGAACCAGCTGTCGAAGGACCTCGCCTTCAACCTGGGCGGGCACACGAACCACTCGATCTTCTGGAAGAACCTCTCGCCGGAGGGCGGCGACAAGCCGACCGGCGAGCTGGCCGCCGCCATCGACGAGTACTTCGGCTCGTTCGACCAGTTCCAGGCCCACTTCACCGCCGCCGCCCTCGGCATCCAGGGCTCCGGCTGGGCCGTGCTGGCCTACGAGCCCATCGGCGGCAACCTGGTGATCGAGCAGTTCTACGACCAGCAGAACGGCGTGCCGGTCGCCACCATCCCGCTGTTCCAGCTGGACATGTGGGAGCACGCCTTCTACCTCGACTACCAGAACGTCAAGGCGGACTACGTCAAGGCGATCTGGAACATCGTGAACTGGGCCGACGTGCAGGCCCGCTTCGAGGCCGCCCGCGCCGGCGCCTCCGGCCTGATCCTCCCGGCCTGATCCACACCGCGCACCGGGGCGCTGATGTCGTGGCCCCACGACGTCAGCGCCCCGATGCGGGGAGGGGCTCGGCGCTCCGGCCCTGTCCCCACCGCGCGCCCGGACCGGGCGCGACCGCTCGACCGTACCGCCCCGGACCCACCGCCACGGGGACCACGCAACGCGAACTAACGAGAGAGACCACCATGACCAAGATCGCCATCAACGGCTACGGCCGCATCGGACGCAACATCGTGCGCGTGCTCAGGGACCGCGGCCACGAGGGCCTCGAGCTGGTCGCCGTGAACGACCTCGCCGACCCCGAGGACCTGTTCTGGCTCACCAAGTACGACACCATCCTGGGCCGCTACCCGGGCGAGCTGGAGCGGACCGAGAAGGGGTTCCGCATCGACGGCCGCGACGTCGCGTTCTTCCAGGAGGCCGACCCGACGAAGCTGCCGTGGGGTGAGCTCGGCGTGGACCTGGTCATCGAGTGCACCGGCATCTTCACGACCGGCCCCAAGGCGCAGGCCCACCTCGACGCGGGGGCCAAGAAGGTCCTCATCTCGGCCCCCGCCAAGGAGGTCGACGGCACCTTCGTGATGGGCGTGAACGAGCACACCTACGACGCGGAGTCGATGCACATCGTCTCGAACGCCTCGTGCACCACGAACTGCCTGGCCCCGATGGCGAAGGTCCTCAACGACGAGTTCGGCATCGTGGACGGCATCATGACCACGATCCACGCGTACACCGGCGACCAGAACCTGCACGACAACGTGCACAAGAAGGATCGCCGTCGGGCGCGCGCCGCGGCCCAGAACATGGTGCCCACCTCCACGGGCGCGGCCAAGGCCATCGGCGAGGTCATCCCGGAGCTGAAGGGCAAGCTCGACGGCTTCGCCATGCGGGTGCCCACCATCACCGGCTCGGCCACCGACCTGACCGTGGAGCTGACGCGCCACGTGGAGGTCGAGGAGATCAACGCGGCGTTCAAGAAGGCCGCGGAGTCCGGTCCGCTGCAGGGCCGCCTGGTCTACTCGGAGGACCCGATCGTGTCCTCGGACATCATCACCTCCCCGGCGGCGTGCACCTTCGACGCCCCGCTGACCAAGTCCATCGGCCAGACCGTGAAGATCATCGGCTGGTACGACAACGAGTACGGCTACACCTCCCAGCTCATGGACTTCGCAGACCTCATCGGCTCGAAGCTCTGAGCCCGCACGGCGCCCGACGGCCCGGGCCGACGGTTCCTCCGTCGGCCCGGGCCGTCCGCCTAGACTGCACCGTGAACCGACCCCGCTCCGGCACCCCAGGAGGCATCATGCCCGCACCGACCCTCACCGATCTGCTCGAGGCCGGCGTCGCCGGCCGCACCGTGCTCATCCGGTCCGACCTGAACGTCCCGCTGGACGGGGACACCGTCACCGACGACGGCCGCATCCGTGCCTCGCTGCCCGCGATCCGGGACCTGGCCGAGGCCGGTGCGCGCGTGATCGTCATGGCCCACCTGGGCCGCCCCAAGGGTGAGCCGGACCCCGCGTACTCCCTCCGCCCCGTCGCCGCGCGCATGGCCGAGCTGCTGGGCACCGACGTCGCCCTCGCCGCGGACGTGACCGGGGACGACGCGCGCGCGAAGGCCGCCGCCCTGCAGGACGGCCAGGTGCTGCTGCTGGAGAACGTGCGCTTCGACGCCCGCGAGACCTCCAAGGACGATGCCGAGCGCGCCGCACTGGCCGGCGAGATGGCGGCGCTGGCCGGCGACGACGGCGCCTACGTGGGCGACGCCTTCGGCGCGGTCCACCGCAAGCACGCCTCCGTGTTCGACGTCGCGGCACAGCTGCCGGCCTACCAGGGTCCGCTGGTCGCCGCCGAGCTCGAGGTGCTCACCCGTCTGACCGAGTCCCCGGAGCGGCCTTACGTCGTCGTGCTGGGCGGGTCGAAGGTCTCGGACAAGCTGGCCGTGATCGACAACCTGCTGGACAAGGCCGACACGCTGCTGATCGGCGGCGGCATGCTCTTCACGTTCCTCAAGGCGCAGGGCCACGAGGTGGGCACCTCCCTGCTCGAGGAGGACCAGCTCGACACCGTCCGCGAGTACCTGCGCCGCTCCGAGGCCGGGGCCGCCCGCATCGTGCTCCCCACGGACATCGTCATGGCCTCCGGCTTCGCGGCCGACGCCGAGCACGAGGTCCTGGCCGTGGACGCCCTCACCTCGGGCGCGCACGGCGCGTCCGCCATGGGCTTGGACATCGGCCCCGAGACGGCCCGGGCGTTCGCGGAGCAGATCCGCGGCGCCCAGACCGTGTTCTGGAACGGCCCCATGGGCGTGTTCGAGTTCCCGGCCTTCGCGGAGGGCACCCGGGCGGTGGCCCAGGCCCTCACCGAGGCCTCCGCGGCCGGCGGCCTGTCGGTGGTCGGCGGCGGCGACTCCGCGGCGGCCGTGCGCACGCTCGGCTTCGCCGACGACGCGTTCGACCACATCTCCACCGGTGGCGGCGCCTCCCTCGAATACCTCGAGGGCAAGGAGCTGCCGGGCGTCACCGCCCTGGCCGGCGAGGGGCGGGCGTGAGCATGGCGGAGCAGACCACGCGCGTGCCGCTGATCGCGGGCAACTGGAAGATGAACCTGGACCACCTCGAGGCCGTCACCCTGGTGCAGCGCCTCACGTGGCTCCTCTCGGACGCGGACCATGACCAGGAGGCCGTGGAGGTCGCGGTGTTCCCGCCCTTCACGGGCCTGCGGTCCGTGCAGACGCTCGTCACCGGCGACCGCCTGGACCTCGTCTACGGCGCGCAGGACCTCTCGCCCGAGGACGCCGGCGCCTACACGGGCGACGTCTCCGGCGCGTTCCTGGCCGCGCTGGGGTGCCGTTACGCGATCGTGGGCCACTCCGAGCGCCGCACCCTCCACGGGGAGGACGACGCCCTCGTCGCGCGCAAGGCCGCCGCGGCCCTGCGCCACGGCCTCACCCCGGTGATCTGCGTGGGCGAGGGCCTGGAGGTGCGCCAGGCCGGCCGGCACGTCGAGCACACGCTCGCCCAGCTGGAGGGCTCGATCGCGGGCCTGTCGGCGCAGGACGTGGCCGGCGTCGTCGTCGCCTACGAGCCCGTATGGGCGATCGGCACGGGCGAGGTCGCCGGCCCCGAGGACGCGCAGCAGATGTGCGCGGCCCTGCGCGCCCGCGTGGCCGCACTGCACGGCGACGACGTCGCCGCCGGACTGCGGATCCTCTACGGCGGCTCCGTGAAGTCCTCCAGCGCGCCGGCGCTGCTGGCGCAGCCGGACGTGGACGGCGCCCTCGTGGGCGGCGCCAGCCTCGACGCGGACGAGTTTGCTAAGATCGTCCGGTTCGACCAGGCCTGATCCGTCCGGCCCGACCGACCGCATTCTCCGTGACGGCCCCGGCGCGCGCCGGGGCCGCACCTCGACCCGAGGAGCCCTCCCGTGGACGTCCTGACCCTGGCCCTGCAGATCCTCGTGGTCGTGCTCAGCGTGGTCATCGTGCTGCTCATCCTGCTGCACAAGGGCCGCGGCGGCGGCGTCTCGGACATGTTCGGCGGCGGCGTGACCAGCTCGATGAGCTCCTCGGGCTCCGCCCAGCGTCTGCTCACCCGCCTGACCGTCGGCTCCGTGGTCGCCTGGGGTGTCGTGATCGCCCTGCTCGGCGTCCTGCCGCGACTGACCATGGAGTCCTGAGGCCGCCCCGCCGGGCCCCGACGCGAACGCCCCGCACGGAAGATCCGTGCGGGGCGTTCGCGCGTCCCGGACCGGTGGGGCGCCGGGGGCCCCTCAGCGTTCGGAGGCCTGCACGGGGGAGAGGTCCGTGCGCGGCAGGCCCTGGTGGAGCACGGCGCCGAAGACCTCGTCCGGGTCCAGGCGGCGCAGCTCCTCGGCCAGGCAGTCCTGGATCGTCCGGCGTGGCAGGGAGATGCGCTGCACCGGCCGGCCCTGCTGATAGAGCCGGGCCACCTGCGACTGCGAGCGGGAGAGCACCACGTCCCCGTCCGTGCACCGCAGGCGCACCGCACGGATCCCGTGGCCGACCTTCGAGTGCGCGATCGTCACGGGCACCTTCAGGGTCAGGGTGAGCCACGCCGCGAGCAGCATGGTGCTGGGGGAGTCCGGCGCCCCGTCCACCGTCACCGAGCGCAGGGTGGCCACGTCGAGCGTGTCGAAGATCCCGGCCACCTGGATCCGCCACAGCGTCAGGCGCGTCCAGGCCAGGTCGGTGTCGCCCTCATGGTGGCCCGCGCGCAGAGCCCACAGGGCGGGCTCGGCCGCGGACGCCGATGCCGTGTCC
This sequence comes from Micrococcus sp. MS-ASIII-49, assembly GCF_000946635.1. NCBI lineage: Bacteria > Bacillati > Actinomycetota > Actinomycetes > Micrococcales > Micrococcaceae > Micrococcus > Micrococcus sp. MS-ASIII-49. The sequence continues at coordinate 15,919 of NZ_JXSP01000047.1, read as the reverse complement.
GTGATCCGGCGGTGGGCCAGGCGACCGAGCGCCGTCGCCGAGGGGACCTCGGGCGGCACCCCGGGCCACCACGCGACGATGGGCGCATCGGGCAGGAGCAGCCCGGAGACGAGCGACTCATCGGCGTGGGCGTTCTCCCCGGCGCACCACAGCACCACGACGTCGGAGGCGCCGGCGTCGCCGCCGACCCGGATCTCGGCGTCCAGGCGGGTGGGTGCCGCAGGGTCGCCCAGGGCCAGGACGATGATGCGGCACGGGTGCTCCAACGAGGCCGCGTTGGCGGCCTGGACGGCGGACTCGATGCCGGCGTCGTCCGTGCTGATCACGAGCGTGAGGACGCGGCCGAGGGTCACGACCCCGCTCTTCTCGCGCAGCTGCGTGATGCGCTTGGCCACCTGGGAGGTGGTGGTGTCCTGCATGCGGATCTTCACGGGCGCCTCCAGCTTCGTCCGTCGCGGGCCATGAGGGCGTCGGCCGAGGGCGGGCCCCACGTGCCCGGGGCGTAGGGCTCGGGCTGGGTGCCCAGGCTCGCCCAGTGCTCCTCGAACGGGTCCACGATCCGCCAGGACAGCTCCACCTCGGCCTGACGCGGGAACAGCGGCGGCTCCCCGAGGAGTACGTCGAGGATGAGCCGTTCGTACGCCTCGGGGGAGTCCTCGGTGAAGGCGTGGCCGTAGCCGAAGTCCATCGTGACGTCGCGGATTTCGGTCTGCGTGCCGGGCACCTTGGACGCGAAGCGGATGGTGACGCCCTCGTCCGGCTGCACCCGGATGACGATGACGTTCTGCCCGAACTCGTCCCCGTCGTGGACGGGGAACAGCAGGTGCGGGGGCTTCTTGAAGACGACGGCGATCTCCGTCACCCGCCGGCCGAGGCGCTTGCCGGCCCGCAGGTAGAACGGGACGCCCTGCCAACGGCGCGTGCGGATGCCCACCTTGAGCGCGGCGTACGTCTCCGTGACGGACGCCGGGTTGAAGCCCTCCTCGTCGAGGAAGCCCGTGACCTGCTCGCCGCCCTGCCAGCCGGAGGTGTACTGGCCGCGGGCGGAGGCCCCCGCGAGTCCCTCGGGCGTGTCCGGGACGGTCACGGCTTCGAGGACCTTCTCCTTCTCCGCGCGCAGGTGGTCCGCGTCGAACGAGATCGGCTCCTCCATCGCCGTGAACGCGAGCAGCTGCAGGAGGTGGTTCTGAATGACGTCGCGGGCCGCGCCCACGCCGTCGTAGTAGCTCGCCCGTCCGCCGATGCCGATGTCCTCGGCCATCGTGATCTGGACGTGGTCCACGTGCTCCGCGTTCCAGAGCGGCTCGAACATCCGGTTGGCGAACCGGAACGCGAGGATGTTCTGCACCGTCTCCTTGCCGAGGTAGTGGTCGATGCGGAACACGGCGTCCGAGGGGAAGACGCGCTCGATCACGGCGTTGAGCTCCTGCGCGCTGGCCAGGTCGTGGCCGAAGGGCTTCTCGATGACCACGCGGCGCCACGGGCCGTCGGCCGGCTGGGACCGGTCGGCCAGGCCCTGGTCGGCCAGGTGGTGGGAGACGGCCTCGAACCAGTCCGGCGGGATGGAGAGGTAGAACGCCGTGTTCCCGCGCGTGCCGCGTGAGGTCTCGAGCTCGGCGAGCACCTCGTCGAGACGGACATAGGCCGCCTCGTCGTCGAACGCGCCGGAGACGAAGCGCAGGCCGCCCCGGAACTGGTCCCACACGGTCTCGTCGAAGGTGGTTCGGGAGGAGGCCTCCACGGCGGCGCGCACGTAGTCGGCGAACTCCTCGTCGGACCAGTCGCGGCGGCCGAAGCCGACGAGGGAGAACGCCGGCGGCAGCAGGCCGCGCTGGGCCAGGTCGTACATGGCCGGCAGGAGCTTCTTCTTCGCCAGGTCGCCCGTCACGCCGAACAGCACGAGGGCCGACGGACCCGCGATGCGGGTCAGGCGCCGGTCACGGGGGTCGCGCAGCGGGTTGCGGGGGACGGTCCGGGACTCACCGGCCACGGACGGCGTTCCTCAGGGCCTCGATGCCCGCGTCGCGGCGGCGCAGGTGCAGGGTGACCACGGGGCGGCCGAGATCGCCCAGCACCCGGGCGTCGCCCGCGGCCTGCGCGGCGATGAGCCTGCCCAGGGAGAACGGGCGTCCGGGCACCTCGAGGTCCAGGCCGGCGTCGCCCGTGATCTGGAGGAACACGCCGACGGCCGGGCCGCCCTTGTGGAACTGTCCGGTGGAGTGCAGGAACCGCGGACCCCAGCCGAACGTGACCGGGCGGCCGACCAGCTCTGCCAGGTCCGCGCGCAGCTCCTCGAGCTCGGCGTCGTCGTGACGGGAGAGGTAGGCGTGGACCGCCAGGTAGCCGTCCTCGGGCACCAGCGCCGCCGTGGCGCGCAGCACGCCGGCCAGGTCCGGGGCAGAGGTCACGGACGCCGGGCCGGAGACCTCGACGCCCTCCACCTCACCGTCGGCCGTCCGCTCGGCGGCAGGGCTGTCCAGCAGGGTGCGCGCGGCGGCCTTGGCGGCCTCCACGTCCGGCTGGTCGAAGGGGTTGATCCCGAGCAGGCGACCGGCCACCGCGGTGGCCACCTCCCACAGCAGCAGCTGGGCGCCGAGCGAGCCGGCGACCTGCACGCCGTGGCCCGGGGCCGCGACGTCGTCCTCGCCGACGAGCTGTACCTGCAGCAGGTCGGGGGCGTCCCACGCGGTCTCGGGGTCGCCGGGGGCGACGACGACGGGCAGCAGCCCGGTGCCGTGCTTGCCCGTGGACTCGGCGATCAGCTGCTCGATCCAGGCCGGCAGTCCGGCGATGCCGGACCCGTGGTCGGCGAAGACGAGCTTGTCGCGCAGCGGGCGGGTGCCGCCCAGGGCCGCGCCGAGCTGCAGGCCCGGGTTGTCCTCGTCGTCGGCGATCAGCAGGTCGAGCACGGCCTCCGCGTCGTCCAGCAGGGCCGCGACGTCCACGCCGGCCAGGCCGGTGGGGACCAGGCCGAACGCGGTGAGGGCCGAGAAACGCCCGCCCACGGTCGGGTCCGCGGTGAAGACGGCGCGCCAGCCGGCGGACTCGCACGCGGCGTGCAGCGGTGAGCCCGGGTCCGTGACGGCGACCAGGCGGGTGCGGGGGTCGATCCCGGCGTCGCGGAACGCGGCCTCGACGACGCGGCGCTGCGAGTCGGTCTCCACGGTGGAGCCGGACTTGGAGGAGACCACCAGCACGGTTCGCTCGAGGTCGCGCTCGAGGGCGCGGGAGACCTGGAGCGGGTCCGTGGAGTCCAGGACCTCGAGCTCGACGCCGGCCGTCGCCGCGATCACCTCGGGGGCCAGGGACGAGCCGCCCATGCCCGCCAGGACCACGCGGTCCACGCCCTCGGCGCGCAGCTCCCGGGTCAGCTGGGCGATGTGCGGGACGAGGGCGCGGGAGTCCTCGAACAGGTCGATCCAGCCGAGCCGCTTGGCGGCCTCGTCGCGGGCCGGCGCCCCCCACAGGTCGGCGTCCTGCGCCCCGAGGCGGGAGGCGACGCGGTCCTGGAGGAGGGCGGGCAGATGGCGGTCGATCGCCTCGAGGGCGGCTCCGGTGGCGGTGAGGCCGAGGGTGCTCATGGGGGGTCCTTCCGTGCGCGTGGCGAGCGGGCGGCGGGGTCGGGGGGCGGGTGCGGTCAGCGATGGGCGTCGAGCCCGGAGCGGACCGAGCCGAGCAGCTCGTCCCACGCGGCCTCGAACTTCTCCAGGCCCTCAGTCTCCAGCACGTCCACGACGTCCTGGTAGGACACGCCTGCCGCGCCGACCGCGTCGAGCAGGGCATCGGCCTCGGCGTAGGCGCCCGTGACGGTGTCCGCCGCAATCACCCCGTGGTCGGCGACCGCCTCGAGGGTCTTCTCCGGCAGGGTGGTCACGGTGTGCGGTGCCACGAGTTCGGTGACGTACAGCGTGTCCGGCAGGGCGGGGTCCTTGACGCCGGTGGAGGCCCACAGGGGCCGCTGCACGGGGGCGCCGGCCGCCTCGAGCAGGCGCCAGCGCTCCGAGTCCAGGGCCTGCTCGAAGGCTCGGTAGGCCAGGCGCGCGTTGGCGACGGCGGCCCGGCCGGTCAGCGCCTCGGCCTCGGGGGTGCCGATCGCGCGCAGCCGCGCGTCGACCTCCGTGTCCACACGGGAGACGAAGAAGGAGGCCACCGAGTGGAGGCGGCGGACGTCGTGCCCGTTCGCCCGGGCCTTCTCCAGGCCGGTGAGCCAGGCGTTGAGCACCCGGCGGTAGCGGGGCAGGGAGAAGATCAGGGTCACGTTCACGCTGATGCCCGCGCCGAGCACGTCCGCGATGGCGGACAGGCCCTCCACGGTCGCGGGGATCTTCACCATGAGGTTGGGCCGGTCGATTGCCGCCGCCAGCTCGCGGGCCTGGGCCACGGTGCCGGCGGCGTCGCGGGCCAGGCGCGGATCGACCTCGAGGGAGACGAACCCGTCCGCCCCGCCGGTGCGCTCGTGGACGGGTGCGAGCACGTCGGCGGCGCGGCGCACGTCCTCGGTCGTCAGGGCGACGACGGCCTCGTCCACCGAGGCGCCGGCCGCGGCGAGGTCGCGCAGCTGGCCCTGGTAGGCGCCCGCGTCCGCGAGGGCGACGGCGAAGATGGACGGGTTCGTGGTGACGCCGGTGACCGAGCGGGTGGCGATCAGCTTCTCGAGCGTGCCCTCGTCCAGCCGCGTGCGGGAGAGGTCGTCGAGCCAGATCGACACACCGGCCTGGGCCAGCGCGGCGGTGTTCGGGTTCTGCGGGGTGCTCATGGTCTGCGGGTGCCTTCCCTTCGGGGGTGGACGTGCTCGGGGCGTCGGGGGCGCCGGGCCTCAGAGGAGGCCGCGGGTCACCTCGGCGACGTGCTCACCGGTGAATCCGTACTTCTCCATCAGGCGGGTGCCGTCGGCCGACTCGCCGTAGTGCTCGAGGCTCACGCGGGCGCCCGGGGAGGAGGCCGTCACCGTGTGCTCGAACCACGGCATCGCGACGCCGGCCTCGACGGAGACGCGGACCGGGGCGTCGGGGCCGTCGGGCAGGACCTCGGCCCGGTAGGCCGCGTCCTGCTCGGCGAACCACTCGAGGCACGGGGCGGAGACGACGCGGGTCGGGACGCCGTCGGCCTGCAGCAGCTCGCGGGCCCGCACGGCCACGGAGACCTCTGAGCCGGTCGCGATCAGCAGCGCGCGGGCCGGCGTCGGCGCGCCGTCGGCATCCGTGGCGTCGACGAGGACGTAGGCGCCGCGTGCCACGCCCGAGGCGGGGGCGAAGCCGTCCGTGCCCCGGGGGAGCACGGGCAGGTTCTGCCGGGACAGGATGAGTCCGGCCGGGCGGTCCCGGTGCTCGAGCACCGTCCGCCACGCCCACGCGGTCTCGTTCGCGTCGGCTGGGCGGACGACGTCGAGCCCGGGGATGGCCCGCAGTGCGGCCAGGTGCTCCACCGGCTGGTGCGTGGGGCCGTCCTCGCCGAGGCCGATGGAGTCGTGCGTCCACACGTACGTGCTCGGGGTGCCCATGAGGGCGGCCAGGCGGACGGCGGGGCGCATGTAGTCGGAGAACGTCAGGAACGTGCCCATGTAGGCACGGGTCAGGCCGCCGATCGTGATGCCGTTGACGATCGCCCCGGCCGCGAACTCGCGGATGCCGAAGTGCAGGGTGCGGCCGTGCTCGTCGCCCTGCCAGGTCGCCGTGGAGCGGCGGGCCGGGATGAAGGAGGGCTCGCCCTTCATGGTCGTGTTGTTCGACCCGGCGAGGTCGGCCGAGCCGCCCCAGAGCTCGGGCATGACCGGCGCGAGGGCCGTGAGCACCTCACCGGAGGCCGCGCGCGTGGCCATGCCCTTCTCGTCCGCGTCCCAGGACGGGAACGCGTCCGCGAAGCCGACGGGCAGCTCTCGTCCGGCCAGTCGGTCGTACAGGCGCGCGTTCTCCGGGTGGGCCTCGCGCCAGGCCTGGAACGCCGCCTCCCATCCGCGGCGGTACTCGGCCGAGCGCTCGGTGATGGACCGGGCGCCGGCCAGGAGCTCGGGGTCCACGTCGAAGGTCGTGGTCGGGTCCAGCCCGAGGCCCTCCTTGAGGCCGGCGACCTCGTCCGTGCCGAGCTTGGAGCCGTGGATGCCGCCGGTGTTCTGCTTCGTGGGGGAGGGCCAGCCGATCACGGTGCGCAGCTTGATCAGCGAGGGCCGGCCGGTCTCGGCCTTGGCCGCCACGAGGGCGTCGTACAGGGCCTCCACGTCCTCCGTGTACTCGGTCACGGCGTGGCCCTGGGCGCCGTTGGTCCAGTCGACCTCCTGCACGTGCCAGCCGTAGGCCTCGTAGCGGCGCACCACGTCCTCGGTGAACGCGACGTCCGTGTCGTCCTCGATCGAGATGCGGTTCGCGTCGTAGACGACCACCAGGTTCCCGAGCTCCTGGTGCCCGGCCAGCGAGGAGGCCTCGGCGGCGACGCCCTCCTGGATGTCCCCGTCGGAGGCGAGCACGAACACGTGGTGGTCGAACGGGGAGGTGCCGGGGGCGGCGTCGGGGTCCATCAGCCCGCGCACGCGGCGCTGCCCGTACGCGAAGCCGACGCCCATCGCCAGGCCCTGGCCCAGCGGACCCGTGGTCACCTCGACGCCGTGGGTGTGGCCGTACTCCGGATGGCCCGGGGTCCTGGATCCCTCGGTGCGCAGCGCCTGGATGTCCTCGATCTCGAGCCCGGCGCCCGCGGCGAACAGCTGCAGGTACTGGATGAGCGAGGCGTGGCCCGCGGAGAGGATGAAGCGGTCCCGGCCCTCCCAGCGGTCGTCCGTGGGGTCCAGGTGCATGACGTTCTGGTACAGCTGCCACGCCACGGGGGCCAGCGAGATCGCGGTGCCGGGGTGGCCGTGCCCGGCCTTCTCCACGGCGTCCGCCGAGAGCGCCTTGAGCGTGTCCACCATCCGGCGGTCCTGCTCCGAGTAGACGAACCCGCGGGCCGGGGCCACCCGGTCCAGGGTCGGGGGGGTGGACGGCTGCGCGGCGTCGGTCACGGGTTCTCTCCTGGCGGATCGGGAGCGTCGGGGTGCGGCCCCGGCCGACGCCGGGGCGTCGCGGCGCGGGGCCGTCGTCCCAGCCTAGCCGCGCGACGGCGGGGCGGGCCCGACCGGGCGCCCCATGACATGGTTCGCCCCCGGGCGAACAGCCGTTGACACGAGTAGACTGGGTCAAGGCCTGCCCGCAGGCGGACCGCCCGAGTGGCCGATCCGAACCCCGGGACGGGCACGCCCACCGTCCCCTCACCGTGAGAAGCAGATGTCATCCTCCCTGGAGTCGCCGTCCGCCGCCCGCGTCGCCGCCGCCGAGCCCGGCGTCGTCGACCGGTCCCCGCTGCCCCTGCGCCGCAAGGTCCGGGCGTACGTCGAGCTGACGAAGCCCCGGGTGATCGAGCTGCTGCTGGTGACCACGCTGCCGACCATGATATTCGCGCAGCGCGGCTTCCCGGACGTGCTCACCATGATCGCCACGCTCGTCGGCGGTGCGCTCGCCGCCGGCGCCTCCGGCACCTTCAACTGCTACATCGACCGCGACATCGACCGGGTCATGAAGCGCACCGAGAACCGGCCGCTCGTCACCGGCGAGGTCACCCCCCGCGAGGCCCTCGTGTTCGCGTGGGTGCAGACGGTCGTGTCCATCCTGATCCTCGGGTTCGGCGCCAACTGGCTGGCGGCCGGCCTGGGCGTGGCCGCCATCTTCTTCTACGTGGTCGTGTACTCGCTCGTGCTCAAGCGCCGCACGGAGCAGAACATCGTGTGGGGCGGCATAGCCGGCTGCTTCCCCGTGCTGATCGGCTGGGCGGCCGTGCGCGGGACCGTCGAGTGGCCGGCCATCGTGCTGTTCCTCGTGGTCTTCCTGTGGACGCCCCCGCACTACTGGCCGCTGTCCATGAAGTACAAGCGCGACTACCAGCAGGCCGACGTGCCGATGCTCGGCGCCATCGCCTCCGCGCGCCACGTCTCCAACCAGGTCGTGCTCTACGCGTGGGCCACCGTGGCGTGCTCCCTCCTGCTCGTGCCGATGGGCTGGGCCGGCATCGTCTACACCGCGGTCGCTTTCGTCGTCGGAGGCTGGTTCATCTGGGAGTCCCACGTGCTGCAGGTGCAGGCCCAGCGCGAGGACTTCGAGGACCGCAAGGCCATGAAGGTCTTCCACCTCTCCATCACCTACCTGACGCTGCTGTTCATCGCCCTGGCCGTGGACCCGTTCGTGGGCGCGCCGCTGATGCACTTCGGCGCCTGAGCGCTGGTCCGCCCCGGGCGCTCCCCGGGACGCAGACGACGACGGCCCCGCACCTGCCGGTGCGGGGCCGTTCGCGTGCGCGGGGCGTCAGCCCGCGAGGACGGTGCGCGCGGGCGCGGCGGCCTCGACCGCGGCGCCCGGGCCGGCCGTGACGTAGCGGGCGACCTGCCGGTCCCAGGTCTCCGTCGCGGCGGCCACGAGCAGGGCAGAGCCGAGCATGTGCAGCAGGACCACGCCGATCGGCAGGCCCGTGAAGTGCTGGGTGTAGCCCACGACGGCCTGGAACACGAGGGCGAGCAGGAGCCGCAGCACGGCGGCGCGCTGCAGGCGGGAGGCGCCGGCCGCGCGGCGCACCGTGAAGAACAGGACGAGGGCGGCCGCCAGGAGCAGGTACACCGGGACCACGTGGACCCGGGTGACCAGCAGCGGGTCGAACTCGTGGCGCGGCGAGCCGGGGTCGCCGGAGTGCGGGCCCGTGCCGGTCACCACGGTGCCCAGGTACACGGCGGCCCACGTCAGCGCGAACGCCGCCCAGGCGGCGGCACGGGACCGGACGGTGGTGGCGCCGTCCACGAGGGGCACGCCCGCCCGGCCGGCGCGGCGCTCGGCGGCGATGCGCACCACGAGCAGGGTCGCCACGGCGACCATGATCGAGGACACGATGAAGTGACCGGCCACCCACCACGGGTTCAGATGCGTCAGGACCACGACGCCGCCCACGAGGGCCTGCGCGGGGATGCCGGCCAGCAGGCCCACGGAGAGCCAGAAGGGGCTCCGGTGGGTGCCGCGCAGGTTCCACAGGGACAGGAACATGGCGGCGGCGATGACCACCAGGACGAACGTCAGCGTCCGGTTGCCGAATTCGATGTAGCCGTGGATGCCCATCTCCGGGGTGTTGGTGAGGGACTCGGGTGAGCACTTGGGCCACGTGGGGCAGCCCAGGCCGGAGCCGGTGAGGCGCACGGCGCCGCCGGTGACGATGATGCCGATCTCGGACGCCAGGGACGCCACGGCGAGGGCCATGGTGGCCTTCGTGAGGCGCTGCGGCAGGCGGGCGGCGAGCCCGGCCGGGGCGGTCCCGGCCGCGGGGGTGGTGGTGGACACGGTGTCCTTCCGATCGTTCGATGCAGGGGGACGGGGAACGGCTCAGGGCCGCCAGCGGAACCAGCGGAGCGCGGCCGCGACGGCCACGGCGCCCCACAGGGTGAGCACGAGCAGGGGGACGGGCGACCAGGCCCCGTCCAGGAGGGCGGCCCGCAGGGCCGTGCCCAGCGCGCCGGAGGGGAGCAGGTCCACGCCGGGCACCCGCGCGGGGAACACCGTGCCGCCGACGGCGCCGAACAGCACCCACAGCAGGTTGGCGACGGCGAGGGTCGCCTCCGGCCGGGCCGTGCCGGCGAGCAGCAGCCCGAGGGCCGTGAAGGCGGCGGCCCCCAGCGCGAGGGCGACGAGGGCCGGCAGGATCCCCTCGGGGTCCGGACGCCAGCCGAGCGCCAGGCCGACGCCGCCGATCACGCTCACCTGCACCAGCAGGAGGGCCACCACCGCCAGGGCCTTGCCGGCGACGAGGCCGAGCGTGCCCAGCGGGGTGGTGGCCAGGGCGGCGAGCACGTCGTAGCGACGCTCGAAGCCCGTGGCGATCGCGGTGGCCGTGAACGCGGAGCTGATCACGGCCAGGGCGAGCACGCCGGGCACGGCCACGTCCAGGCCCGAGCGGCCGGGGGTGTCCAGCAGGCCGGTGACGTGCACGCCCACGAGCGCGAGCAGGGGCAGCACCACGGTGACGAGCAGCTGCTCGCCGTTGCGCAGCGCGGTGCCGGTCTCGTAGCCGGCCTGACGCAGGACGCGGGCGGCCAGCGGGGCGGCGCCGGCGTGGGCTCCGGTGCCGGCCGGGGTCCGGTGGTCGACGACGGGCGTGCTCATGCGGCGGTCTCCCGGAGGATCTGCTCGAGGCGCAGTCCGGCGCGCTCGAATCGGGTGGGCATCAGGGCGTGCTCCCGCCAGCTCGCCGCGAGGACGGCCAGGTCGTCCGGGCCGCGGACGCCGGCCACGCGCAGGCGGGCGGACTCGCCGAGGCCGGCCGCGCGCAGCGGCGCGGGCAGGGTGTCGGCCCAGGCACGGACGGCGTCGGGGGAGGCGTCGCCGAAGTCCACGTCGACGACGTCGCCCTCGGCCACGCGCGTGAGCTCGGCCAGCGAGCCGGAGCGCACCACGCGGCCGGCGCGCAGGATGGCGACGTCGTCCGCGAGCCGCTCGGCGTCGTCGAGCAGGTGCGTGGTCAGCAGCACGGCGGCGCCGCGGTCGGTCTGCTCCCGCACGACGTCGTGCACGACGGGCCGGGTCTCCGGGTCGAGGCCCGCGGTGGGCTCGTCGAGGAACAGCATGTCCGGCCGGCCGACGAGGGCGGCCGCGAGCGCCACGCGCTGGCGCTGGCCGCCGGAGAGGCGGCGCAGGGGGCGGCCGGCGACCTCGGCGATCAGCAGGCGCTCCAGCAGCGGCTCGACGGGCAGCGGGTCGCGGTACAGGGACGCCACGTGGCCGACGAAGCGGCGGGCGGGGATCGCGGGCGGCAGGCCGCCCTCCTGCCACATCACGCCGATGCGGGCGCGCAGGTCGGCGGAGGCCCGCCACGGGTCTGCGCCGAACACGCGCACGGTGCCGGCGTCGGGCCGGTCCATGCCGTGGCAGAGGCCGAGGGTGGTGGACTTGCCGGCCCCGTTGGGGCCGAGCAGCACCGTGACGGCGCCGGCACGGGCAGTGAGGTCGACGCCCCGCAGGACGGGGGTGCGGGACCGGCCGCGGCCGAGGCTCCGGTGGACGTCGCTCAGGCGCAGGACGGGCTCGTCGCGCGGCACGGGATCCGGGGTCAGGGGAGGTCGGGGCACTGTGCCAGTCTAGTCCTCGGGCCCTGCGACCCCGGCTCGTGGGGCCGGGGGTGCCCGGGCCTGCGGCGGGTTCCGCCGTGGGCGTCATCAAGCCAGGTGAGCCTCACTTGAACCGTTCCAGATCAATAGGTCATGATGGCGTGGTGTATTCGGATCAGTCTGCGTCGCCCCCCGCTCCGGCCCCGGCCGAGGGCACGCGCGAGCGTGTGCTGCAGCTGGTCCTGACGCGTGGACCCGTGAGCGCGGCCGAGATCGGCCGCGAGCTGGAGCTGACCGCGGCCGCCGTGCGCCGCCATCTGGACGCGCTCGAGGAGGACTCGCTCGTCGAGGTCAAGCGGGTCACCGCGGCCCGCGGCGCGGGACGGCCCTCCCGCCGCTACGTGGTCACCTCGCACGCGCAGGAGCACCTGCCCAAGGACCACCTCGCCGTCGCCCTGGACACCCTGGCCCGCCTCGAGGAGCTCGGCGGGGAGGAGGAGGTGCGCCGCACCGCGCGCCACGCCTTCCGCGAGATCGAGGAGCGCTTCACGGCCGCCGTCGACGGCCGGGAGACCGCGCTGCAGGACCGCACCCGGATCCTCGCGCGGGTCCTCGACGAGGCCGGCTACGCCGGCACGCTGCGCCACTTCGGCGCGGGCCTGGCGCCCACCCTCCGCGCGGACCAGGTCTGCCAGGGGCACTGCCCGTTCCAGGGAATTCCCGCGCGCCATCCGGAGTTCTGTGAAGAGGAGACCGCGCTGTTCGCCCGCCTGCTCGAGGTGGACGTGCGCCGGCTCTCGACCCTCGCCGCCGGCGCCCACGTGTGCACCACACACGTGCCGCTGGGCCGCGACTGAGCCGCGCGGGCCACGCCCCGGCTCCCGCCGACCACCCGACCGACCCCGACCGCAGTGACTAGTGAGAGAGGCTGAGATGACCGACCAGATCGTCCAGCGGGACTCCGCGGAGACCGCCGACCCCGGCGTGATCCAGGAGATCCTCGACAAGAACCCCGAGCTCAACGCCATCGGCGCCTACCAGTACGGCTGGGCCGACTCCGACGCGGCCGGCGAGAAGGCCGTCCGCGGTCTGAACGAGGACGTCGTGCGCGACATCTCCGGCAAGAAGGACGAGCCGGAGTGGATGCGCGACCTGCGCCTGAAGGCCCTCAAGTACTTCGAGCGCAAGCCGATGCCGGCGTGGGGCCCGGACCTGTCCGGCATCGACTTCGACAACATCAAGTACTTCGTGCGCTCCACCGAGGGCCAGGCCAAGACCTGGGAGGATCTGCCCGAGGACATCCGCAACACCTACGAGCGCCTGGGCATCCCCGAGGCCGAGCGCGAGCGTCTCGTGGCCGGCGTCGCCGCCCAGTACGAGTCCGAGGTCGTCTACCACCAGATCCGCGAGGACCTGGAGGAGCAGGGCGTCGTGTTCCTCGACACCGACACCGCGCTCAAGGAGCACCCGGAGATCTTCGAGGAGTACTTCGGCACCGTGATCCCGGTCGGCGACAACAAGTTCGCCTCCCTGAACACGGCCGTGTGGTCCGGCGGCTCCTTCGTGTACGTGCCCAAGGGCGTGCACGTGGAGATCCCGCTGCAGGCCTACTTCCGCATCAACACGGAGAACATGGGCCAGTTCGAGCGGACGCTGATCATCGCGGACGAGGACTCGTACGTGCACTACATCGAGGGCTGCACCGCCCCGATCTACCAGTCCGACTCGCTGCACTCTGCCGTCGTCGAGATCGTGGTGAAGAAGAACGCCCGCGTGCGCTACACCACCATCCAGAACTGGTCCACGAACGTGTACAACCTCGTGACCAAGCGCGCCGTGGTCGAGGCCGGCGGCACCATGGAGTGGATCGACGGCAACATCGGCTCCAAGGTGACCATGAAGTACCCGGCCGTGTACCTGACCGGCGAGCACGCCACCGGCGAGACCCTCTCCGTCGCGTTCGCGGGCAAGGACCAGCACCAGGACACCGGCTCCAAGATGGTGCACATGGCCCCGCACACGAACTCCTCGATCGTGTCCAAGTCCGTGGCCCGCAGCGGCGGCCGCGCCGCCTACCGCGGCCTGGTGCAGATCGCCGAGGGCGCGAACGGCTCCGCCAACTCGGTGGTGTGCGACGCCCTGCTCGTCGACACGGTCTCCCGCTCCGACACGTACCCGTACATCGACATCCGCGAGGACGACGTGACCCTCGGCCACGAGGCGACCGTCTCGAAGGTGTCCGAGGAGCAGCTCTTCTACCTCATGAGCCGTGGCATGTCCGAGGACGAGGCCATGGCCATGATCGTGCGCGGCTTCATCGAGCCGATCGCCCGCGAGCTGCCCATGGAGTACGCGCTCGAGCTCAACAAGCTGATCGAACTGCAGATGGAAGGATCGGTGGGCTGACATGACCGACACCGTGGAGAACACCCAGCGGACCATGATCCCGGGCATGGGCGAGGAGGGCGAGAAGCTCACCGCCGCGCAGAACCCGGCCGCCCGGGCCGGGGGCCGGGAGCGCAACGCCGCGGGCTCGCGCGCCGATCGCCTCAGCTCCTTCGAGCTGTCCGACTTCCCCGTGCTCACGGGGCGCGAGGAGGACTGGCGCTTCACCCCGCTCAAGCGCCTGGGCGGGCTGCACCTGCCCGAGGGCGACGACGCGCGCCTGACCGGTGCCGCGCCCGCCGTGACCGTGGCCGAGCAGGCCGGCGTCACGGTGGAGACCGTGGCCCGCGACGACGCCCGCGTCGGCTCCGTCCTGACCCCGGACGACCGCGTGTCCGCCGCGGCCTGGAACTCGGTCTCCGAGGCCACCGTCGTCACGATCTCCGGCGAGGTCGCCGAGCCGGTGCGCATCGACGTCGTCGGCTCCTCCGCCGACCCGGCCGCGATGCACCTGACCGTGCTCGTGGAGGAGAACGCGCAGGCCGACGTCGTGATCGCCCACCGCGGCACCGCCGTGCTGGCTCAGAACATCGAGTTCGACGTGCGTCGCGACGCCCGCCTGAACGTGGTCGCACTGCAGGCCTGGGAGGGCGATGCCGTGCACGTCTCGGCCCAGCAGGCCTCGGTCGCCACGAACGCGCACTTCAAGCACGTGGCCGTGTCCTACGGCGGCGGCGTGGTGCGTCTGACCCCGACCGCGCGGTTCGCCGCGGAGCGCGGCGAGGCCGAGATGTACGGCCTGTACTTCGCCGACGCCGGTCAGCACCTCGAGAACCGCCTGTTCGTGGACCACAACCAGCCGGACTGCGTCTCGAACGTGCTCTACAAGGGCGCCCTGCAGGGCACGGACGCGCGCACCGTGTGGGTGGGCGACGTGCTGATCCGCAAGGAGGCCGAGGGCACGGACACGTACGAGAAGAACCAGAACCTGCTGCTCTCCGACGGGGCACGCGCGGACTCGGTGCCGAACCTGGAGATCGAGACCGGCGTGATCGAGGGTGCGGGCCACGCGTCCGCGACCGGCCGCTTCGACGAGACCCAGCTGTTCTACCTGATGGCCCGCGGCATCCCCGAGACCGAGGCCCGCCGCCTGATCGTGCGCGGCTTCCTCAACGAGATCATCCAGAAGATCGGTGTCGGCGACGTCGAGGACGAGCTGACCGCCGTGATGGAGGACGAGCTCCGCATCGCGCAGCTCTGACCGACGCCCCGCAGACCCCACCGCCTTCCACCCGAGGAGAACCACCATGGCAACCCTGCAGATCACCGACCTGCACGTGCAGATCGCGACCGAGAACGGCCCCAAGGAGATCCTGAAGGGCCTCTCCCTGACCATCGAGACGGGCGAGACCCACGCGATCATGGGCCCGAACGGCTCCGGCAAGTCCACCCTGGCCTCGACCATCGCCGGCCACCCGCGCTACGAGGTCACCTCCGGCTCCATCACCCTCGACGGTGAGGACGTGCTGGAGATGAGCGTCGACGAGCGCGCGCAGGCCGGCCTCTTCCTGGCCATGCAGTACCCCGTGGAGATCCCGGGCGTCACCATGACCAACTTCCTGCGCACCGCCAAGACCGCGCTCGACGGCCAGGCCCCCTCGCTGCGCACCTGGACCAAGGACGTCAAGGGCGCCTTCGAGGCCCTGCAGATCGACCCGGCGTTCATGAACCGCAACGTCAACGAGGGCTTCTCCGGCGGCGAGAAGAAGCGCGCCGAGATCCTCCAGCTCGAGCTGTTCAAGCCCAAGTTCGCGATCCTCGACGAGACCGACTCCGGCCTCGACGTCGACGCGCTGCGCATCGTCTCCGAGGGCGTCAACCGCGCCCAGGCGCAGAACGAGATGGGCACCCTGCTGATCACCCACTACACGCGGATCCTCAACTACATCAAGCCGGACCACGTGCACGTGCTGGTGGACGGCCGCGTGGCCGAGTCCGGCGGCCCGGAGCTCGCCGAGCAGCTCGAGGCCGAGGGCTACGCCCGCTTCGAGAAGGCCGCGGCGGGGGCCTGAGATGACGGAGACCACGAACCAGGCGCCCACGGAGGACATCCGTGAGGCCCTCAAGGACGTGATCGACCCGGAGCTGGGCGTCAACGTCGTGGACCTGGGCCTGCTCTACGGGCTGCACTACGCCGACGACGGCGCGCTGCTCGTGGACATGACCCTGACCACCGCGGCCTGCCCGCTCACGGACGAGATCGAGGACCAGGTCTCCCGCGCGATCGGCACCATGGTGGACGAGTGGCGGCTGAACTGGGTCTGGATGCCCCCGTGGGGCCCTGAGCGGATCACCGAGGACGGCCGCGACCAGATGCGCGCCCTCGGCTTCAACATCTGATCCGGCCCGGACCACGACGGCGGCCCGTCACCT
>NZ_JXSP01000046.1:0-20124 GCF_000946635.1 Micrococcus sp. MS-ASIII-49 | reverse complement strand
AGGTGACGGGCCGCCGTCGTGGTGGGGGAGTGCGGACGGGCCCGCAGGCACCCCGGGGCTCGCGGCTCAGATGTCCAGGGAGGAGGCCCGGAACGTGTCGCACTGACGGATGTCCGGCTCCTGCTGGGAGCTCTGGTAGCCGCGCATGAACCAGGCCATGCGCTGCTCAGAGGTGCCGTGCGTGAACGCCTCGGGGTCCACCCGACCGGTGTGGGTGGACTGGATGCGGTCATCGCCCACGGCGGAGGCCGCGTCGATGGCCTGGCGCAGCTGGTCCTGCGAGATCGGCTTCAGGAACGGCGCGCCGGACTCGGGGTCCACGGTGGAGGCGGCGTGCCCGGCCCACATGCCGGCGAAGCAGTCGGCCTGCAGCTCCGCGCGCACGGCGCCGGAGGTCGGGCCAGTGGTCCCGTCCCTGGAGTGCTGCAGGTAGCCGGTGACCTGCTGGACGTGGTGGCCGTACTCGTGCGCCACGATGTACTCCTCCGCCAGCGGCCCGCCCTCGGCGCCGAAGTCGGTCTGCAGCGTCGCGAAGAACGCGGTGTCGAAGTACATGGACTCGTCCGCCGGGCAGTAGAACGGGCCCGTGGCCGAGGAGGCGCTGCCGCAGCCGGTGCTCACACCGCCCTGGAACAGGGTGAGCTGCGGCTGGCGCCACTGGATGTCCGAGAACTGCGCGAGGTACTCGCCCCAGAACTCGTCCGCGGCCTCGGTGGTCGCGATGACGCGGCAGTCCGTGTTCTGGTTGGCGTCCGCACCGCTGGCGCACTCCTCGTCCGAGAGGGGCTGGCTCTGGCCGCCCGAGCCCGTCTGCTGCTGGTACTGGCTCTGGCCGACGGACCCGCCACCCGTGTCGATCCCGAGCTGCTCGGCCAGCCCGGGGGCGAAGATCGCGAGCAGCAACGCGAGCAGGCCGCCGCCACCGCCGATGGCGATGCCCCGGCCCCCCAGCCCGCCGCCACCGCCCGATCGGGCCCGGCCGGCGTCGATCTGCACGTTCTCGTTGAAGCTCATGGGGCCAGAGTGTAGACGGACTAGACTGGCCCGGCACCGCACTGGCCCCCGCCCGTCGAGATCGGCCGGGCCCCGCCGGTGCACCCCTGTCCTTCCCTCGACCCCTGGAGTCTGACACCCCCATGCTGACCGTCACCGATGTCGAACTGCGCGTGGGCGCCCGTCTCCTCATGGACGAGGTGAACTTCCGCGTGGACAAGGGGGACAAGGTCGGCCTCGTGGGGCGCAACGGCGCCGGCAAGACGACGCTGACCAAGGTCCTGGCCGGCGGCGGGCAGCCCACGGCGGGCACCGTGACCCGGACCGGTCGCATCGGCTACCTGCCCCAGGACCCCAAGGTCGAGGACATGGACCAGTCCGGCCGTGACCGCATCCTCTCCGCCCGCGACCTGGACCAGACCATCCGCCGCATGCGCGAGGCCGAGGCCGGGATGGCCGCCGTCGACGACGCCGAGCGGGAGCGTGCGATGAACCGCTACTCCCGCCTGGAGGCGGAGTTCGAGGCCCGCGGCGGCTACGCGGCCGAGTCCGAGGCCGCCCGGATCACGTCCAACCTCGGCCTGCCGGACCGCGTGCTGGACCAGCCGCTGCACACCCTCTCCGGCGGCCAGCGCCGCCGCGTGGAGCTCGGCCGCATCCTCTTCTCCGACGCGGACATCATGCTGCTGGACGAGCCCACCAACCACCTCGACCACGACTCGATCGTGTGGCTGCGCGACTACCTGAAGACCTACTCCGGCGGCCTCCTGATGATCTCGCACGACGTGGAGCTCATGGAGATGACCGTGAACAAGGTCCTCTACCTGGACGCGAACCGGCAGACCATGGACGTCTACAACATGACGTGGAAGAACTACCTCGCCCAGCGCCAGCAGGACGAGGCGCGCCGCCGCCGGGAGTTCGCCAACGCGGAGAAGAAGGCCTCGGCCCTCATGGCCCAGGCCGAGAAGATGCGTGCCAAGGCGACCAAGGCCACCGCCGCGCAGAACATGATCAAGCGCGCCGAGCGGCTCATGCGCGGCGTCGAGGGCGAGCGCGCGGTCGATCGCGTGGCCGCGATCCGCTTCCCCACCCCGCAGGCCTCCGGCAAGACGCCGCTGCGCGCCGAGAACCTCTCCAAGTCCTACGGCTCGCTCGAGATCTTCACGGGAGTGGACCTGGCGATCGACCGCGGCTCGCGCGTGGTGATCCTGGGCTACAACGGCGCCGGCAAGACGACGCTGCTGCGCATGCTCGCCGGGGAGGAGACCCCGGACACCGGCGAGGTCCAGGCGGGCCACGGGCTCAAGCTGGGCTACTTCGCCCAGGAGCACGACACCCTGGACCAGGACGCGTCGGTCCTGGACAACATGCGCCACGCCGCCCCGCAGCTCGGCGACACCCAGGCGCGCACGCTGCTCGGATCGTTCCTCTTCCAGGGCGACGACGTCGACAAGCCCGCCCGCGTCCTCTCCGGTGGCGAGAAGACCCGCCTGGCGCTGGCCACGCTCGTGGCCTCGAGCGCGAACGTGCTGCTGCTGGACGAGCCCACGAACAACCTCGACCCCGCCAGCCGCGAGGAGATCCTGAACGCGCTGCAGCAGTACGAGGGCGCCGTGGTGCTCGTGACCCACGACGAGGGCGCCGTCGAGGCGCTCGACCCCGAGCGCGTGGTGCTGCTGCCGGACGGGGTCGAGGACCTCTGGAACGACGACTACAGGGACCTCATCACCCTCGCCTGAGTGCGCGGGCCGCCGAGGCGGAGGGCGGGCTCAGTCGAAGAGCGCGTCCTCGGCCTCCTCGTCCGTAAGCCGCCCGTCGCGCCGCCGCCGGGCCGGCTTGGCGCGGGGGACCCGGTGCGCGGAGAGCAGCCCGTCGTCCGCGGCGTCGTCGAGGGCGTCGGCCCGGTCGTTGCGGGCGCGCATCCACGCGGAGTACCCCCACACCCCGAAGCCCATGGCCGCGAACAGGTACCACTGGATCGCGTAGGACAGGTGCGGGCCCTCGTCCAGGGTGGGCTCGACGAGCTTCTGCGGCATCGACTCCACCGCCGGGTCCTCCGTGACCATGATCCCGTAGGCCGTCCCGGCCACGGGCCCGCCCACGGTGTCGGCGATCTCGGCGAGATCGATCGAGGGCACCTGGCCGTCCGGGGCGTCGCGGTCCAGGGCCGGCTCCCCGGGCTTGACCCGCACCACGACCTCGGCGTGGCCGGCGGGCGGGGCCGGCACGGCGTCCGGCTGACCCGGGCTGTTGCCCACCGGGAGCCAGCCGCGGTCCACCACGACGACGGGGCCCTCGTCCGTCCGGAACGGCACGAGCACCTCGTAGCCGGGCTGGCCGGCGCGGGGACGGTTGCGGACGATGAGCGTCTCGTCGACGAGGTACTCGCCGGTCAGTGTCACAGGCGTCCACTCGTCCTCGGTCTGGAACGCGGTGAACAGCCGGGAGGCCTCGGCGAACGGGACCGGGTCGTCGTCGTAGTTCTCCAGGACGCGGTTGACGCGGTGCTGGACCTCCACGCGGCGGTCCCACTGCCACTGGGCGAGCGCATGGCACAGGAACGCGAAGAGGATGCACAGCACGAAGCCGAGGATCCACGGGCCGGTGGCGAGGAAGCCGAAGCGCAGGGGAGGCAGGCGTTCGGCGTCGCGGGCGGTCGGGGCCGACATGGGTGCGGGGGTGCTCATGGGCGCGGGGGCTCCTGCGGGGTCTCGGGCGTCTCGACCTCGGGCGCCTCCGTGGCGGGCGGGTCGAGTGGGCGGGAGCGCCGCAGGAAGCCGCGGGCGCTCAGGAAGTCGTCCAGGAAGGGTCGATGGTCCGCGCAGGCCAGCCAGGTCTTCACGCGGTCCGGGGCGTGGACGCGCGGGTTGTTCCACTCCAGGGCCCAGGTCGCCTCCGCGGTGCACCCGCGGCGCGAGCAGACCGGCCGCTCGGGCCCGTCCGCTGCGGCGTGCGGGGATCGGGCGGCGGAGGCACCGGCGGCGGGGTCGAGGCGGCCGGACGCGAGGGCGCCCAGCAGGTCCATGCCCGGCTCACCCGGGCCCGCCCCGATCACGCGGCGCCCCGTCCGGGCAGGCCGGGACCGCCGGCGGACGAGGACCCTCGGCCCAGCGCCCGGGGCGCACGGTCGCGCGGGTCGTCCACGAGGTCGCCGGTGAGCACGACCGGCTTGGGCGCCGCCGTGTCGTCGGGGCGGGGGGCCAGGGCGGGTCCCTGGGCGGGCACGGCGTGCAGGGTGCCGGCCTGCTGCGGGCCGGTGTTGTTCACGCGCACGACGGCGACGTAGGGCAGCACGACCGCGCCGAGGATGAACCCGAGCTGCCACCAGCCGTGGGTGAAGAGCGCGGCGACGAAGCAGGCGGTGCGGAGCAGCATCTGGACCAGGTAGACCTTCATGCGCGCCTCCCGGTCCGCGCTGCGGCCGGCGGCGGCGGTGGTGACCCCCTGGACCTCCGGTGTCGTCCCGCGCCCGGCGCGGGCGGGACGGCCGGCTCGGGAGCCGGCGGCGGAGCTGGTCATGGCGCATCCTCCTGGCACGTCGCGCCCTGCGGAGGGCCCCCGCGTGGCCGCGGACGTAGAGTGGTGGTTCACATGCCGGCGCGCCCGCCCTCGGCGGCGTCCCGCAGGACGGCGTCGACGGCGCCGCGCCGGTGCTTCAGTCTAGTCCCGTCCCGTCCGGAAGGTGTTCCCATGGCCGATCAGACCACCACGCCCGCAGCGGACGCGCAGGCCGCCGGCCGCAGCGTCCTCGTCACGGGGGGCAATCGCGGCATCGGCCTGGCCATCGCCCGGGCGTTCGCCGCGCACGGCGACCGGGTGGCCATCACCTCCCGCTCGGGGGAGGGGCCGGAGGGGGTCCTCGCGGTCCGGGCCGACGTGACGGACGCGGCCTCCGTGGACGCGGCCTTCCGCGAGGTCGAGGAGGTCCACGGCCCGGTCGAGGTGCTCGTGGCCAACGCCGGCATTACCCACGACCAGCTGCTGCTGCGCATGTCCGAGGACGACTTCACCTCGGTGATCGACACGAACCTCACCGGCGCCTTCCGCGTGGTGCAGCGCGCCACCAAGGGCATGATGCGCCTGAAGCGCGGACGCATCGTCCTGGTCTCCTCCGTGGTGGGCCTGCTCGGCTCGCCCGGCCAGGTCAACTACGCCGCCTCCAAGTCCGGCCTCGTCGGGATGGCCCGCTCGATCACGCGCGAGCTCGGCGCGCGCGGCGTGACCGCGAACGTCGTGGCCCCCGGCTACATCGACACCGAGATGACGCAGTCCCTCGACGACGAGCTCAAGGCCCAGTACAAGACGTCCATCCCGGCCGGCCGCTTCGCCGCCCCGGAGGAGGTGGCCGGCGTCGTGCGCTGGCTGGCCTCGGACGAGGCCGCGTACATCTCCGGGGCCGTGATCCCCGTGGACGGCGGCCTGGGCATGGGCCACTGACGACCACCGACCGCTGAGCAGACAGGAAGCACAGAACATGACCGAGCAGGACCTGGCCGGACGCGGCGTCGTCGTCACCGGCTCCTCCCGCGGCATCGGAGCCGCCACCGCCGAGCTGCTGGCCGCCCGCGGCGCGGGCGTCGTGGTGAACTACCGCCAGAAGGCGCCGCGCGCGAACAAGGTGGTGCAGAGGATCGAGGACGCCGGCGGCCGCGCCGTGGCCGTGGGCGGCGACGTGACCGTCGCCGAGGATCGGGCCGCGCTGCTGGACGCCGCCGTGGAGCACTTCGGCTCGCTCGACGTGCTCGTGCTCAACGCCTCGGGCGGCATGGAGTCCCAGTTCGGCGAGGACTACGCCCTGAAGCTCAACCGTGACGCCCAGGCCGCGCTGGCCGACGCCGCGCTCGAGCGCATGGGTGCCGGCGGGCAGATCGTGTTCGTGACCTCCCACCAGGCGCACTTCATCGACGAGGTCGCCACGATGGACTCCTACGAGCCCGTGGCCCGCTCCAAGCGCGCCGGCGAGGACGCCCTGCGCGAGCGCATCCCCGCGTTCGCAGAGAAGGGCGTGGGCTTCGTGGTGGTCTCCGGCGACATGATCGAGGGCACCATCACCGCCACCCTGCTCGACCGCGCCGAGCCCGGTGCCATCGAGGCCCGCCGCGAGGCCGCCGGCAAGCTCTACTCCGTGGAGGAGTTCGCCGCCGAGATCGCCTCCCTCGTGGGCCGCGAGGACCTCGAGGTCGGCCACACCGAGCTCGTGGGCGGCGCCGAGGACTTCCTCCAGCAGAACTGAACCGCACCACACCCCTGACGACGAGGGCCGGATCCGTGGGATCCGGCCCTCGTGACCTCCGGGAGCGGACGCCTCAGAGACCGAGGAGCCACCGCAGGGGGGTGAAGGAGGGCACGTCGACGACGACGTCCGCGTGCTCCCGGAGGATCGGCTTCGCGCACAGCGCCACGCCGCAGCCGGCCGCCTCGAGCAGATCGATGTCGTTGGCGCCGTCGCCCACGCCGACGGCCTGCTCGGGGGTGAGCCCCGCGTCCTCGGCCCAGGCGCGCAGCATGGCGGCCTTCGCCGCGCGGTCCACGACGTCGCCGAGCACCTTCCCCGTCAGGTGCCCGTCCCGCACCTCGAGCTCGTTGGCGCAGTAGGCGTGCACGCCCCACGCCTCGGCCAGCGGGGCGAGCACCTGGGTGAAGCCGCCGGAGACCGCGCACACCCGGCCGCCGGCCGCGGTGACGGCCTCGATCAGCGCGAGGGCTCCGTCGGTGGGCCGGATGGCCCGCACCACGTCCGCCACGACGCCCACGGGCAGCCCCGCGAGCGCCTCGACGCGCGCGTGCAGCGAGGCGGCGAAGTCGAGCTCACCGCGCATCGCCCGCTCCGTCACCTCGGCGACCTCGGCCTCGCGGCCGGCGTGGGCGGCGAGCAGCTCGACGACCTCCTGCCGGATCAGCGTGGAGTCCACGTCCGTCACCACGAGGGGCGCCGGCGCGGCGGCGACCGTCGCCGGCACCGTGAGCACGTCCCACCCGGAGCCCGGCTCCGGGGCCGCCGCCCACTCGTCCGCGGCGAAGCGCCAGCCCAGCAGGCCGTCGTCGGTGAGCCGTTCGGCGTCGTCGGGCACGCCGGCCGGGGGCGCGTCCGTGACGAGGAGGGCGGGGTCGGCGGTGACGACGAGGCGGCGCAGGGTGCTCATGCGCGGCATCCTAGGCGGGGGTGCGGGCGCGGCCGGGCGTGCGTCGCATCGGCGACGCGCCGGCCGGCCGGACTAGGCTGGCCCCCATGACCACCCCCGCGCCTCCCGACGACTGGTTCCTCCCGGACGAGGACGCCGTGCTGCAGATGCGCCGCGTGCGCGTGCGCCGCGGCACCACCGACATCCTCGGCCCCCTGGACTGGACGGTCCGCGCGGGGCAGCGGTGGATCGTGATGGGCCCGAACGGCGCCGGCAAGTCGACGCTGCTCCAGCTGGCCGCGGCCCGCCTGCACCCGACCGCCGGCGACGTCGGCGTGCTGGACGAGGTGCTCGGCGCCGTCGACGTGTTCGAGCTGCGCCCGCGCATCGGCCTGTCCTCCGCCCAGCTCGCCGCCCAGGTGCCCGCGAACGAGACCGTGCAGGACGCCGTCGTCACCGCCGCCTACGGGATCACCGGCACGTGGCGCGAGCGGTACGAGACGGAGGATCGCGCCCGCGCGCTCGGCCTCGTGGCGACCTGGGGGCTCTCCCGCCTCGCGCACCGCGCGTTCGGCACCCTCTCCGACGGTGAGCGCAAGCGCGTGCTCATCGCCCGTGCCCTGATGACCGACCCCGAGCTGCTCCTGCTGGACGAGCCCGCCGCGGGCCTGGACCTCGCCGGGCGGGAGGACCTCGTGCGCCAGCTGACGGCGCTCGCCACGGACGAGGACGCGCCCGCGCTGATCCTCGTCACGCACCACCTCGAGGAGGTGCCCCCGGGCTTCACCCATGCGCTGCTGCTGCGGGACGGCGGCGTCGTGGCGGCCGGGCCCATCGAGTCGACGCTCACCGAGGAGCACCTCTCCGCGGCATTCGGCACGGACCTGAAGGTGACCCGCACCGGCGGTCGGTACACCGCCGTGGCCCGGTGACGGGGCTGCTGACCGCGCAGCTGCTGGGCATGGACCTGTGGCAGGTCCTGCTCGTGCTGCTCGCGGGGTTCTGGGCCGGCACGATCAACTCGGTGATCGGCTCGGGCACGCTCGTCACCTTCCCGACGCTCGTGGCGGTCGGCTTCCCGCCCGTGACGGCTCAGGTCTCCAACGCGATGGGCCTGGTGGCCTCGGGCTTCTCCGGCACGTACGGGTACCGCCGCGAGCTGGCCCAGTCCCGGGTGCTCCTGCCGAAGCTGACCGTCGCGTCGCTGCTCGGCGGGGTCATCGGCGCCGCCCTGCTCACCACGCTGCCCCCGGCCGTGTTCGGCTACGTCGCGCCGGTGCTGCTCGTGGTGGCCCTGACGGTCGTCGTGCTGCAGCCGCGCATCCAGGGGTGGGTCCGGCGTCGGGCGGAGGACCAGGGGCCGACCCCCGGCGCGGACTCTCCCGTGCCGGTGGGCCCCGTGACCCCGACGCTGTGGACGCTCGTGTTCCTGACCGGCATCTACGGCGGCTACTTCGTGGCCGCCCAGGGCGTCATGCTCATGGCGATCTTCGGCGTGCTGCTGGTGGGCGGCACCCTCGTGCACGCCAACGCGGTGAAGACGTGGCTGTCGCTGGTGGTCAACCTCACCGCCGCCGCGTTCTACCTGGTCTTCGCCTTCGACCGCATCGACTGGCGGGCCGTCCTGTTGATCGCGCTCTCCTCGCTCGTGGGCGGGCTCGTGGGCGCGCGGATCGGGCGGCGCATCTCGCCGACGGCGCTGCGCGTCACCATCGTGATCGTGGGCCTGGCCGGGCTGGTGGTCATGGTGATGCGGCAGGTCTCGGGTGGGTGAGGGCGGGACCCGCGAGGTGCGCCTGGAGCGGATCGAGGACCTCGCCGACCCCCGCCTGGCCCCCTACACGACCATGACGGACGCGGCCCTGCGCCGTCGCGTCGACGCGGAGCACGGCGTCTTCCTCGCCGAGTCCTCCCAGGTGGTCCGCCGCGCGCTGGACGCCGGACACACCCCGCGCTCCTTCCTGCTGGGGGACCGCTACCGCGGTTCCTTCGCGGACGTGCTCGCCGCCCACCCGGACGTCCCGGTCTTCACCGGACCCGACGACGTGCTCGAGGCCCTCACCGGGTTCCACCTGCACCGCGGCGCCCTGGCCGCGATGGACCGCCCCGCACCCCGGCCGCTCGCCGACGTCCTCGCGGGCGCCCGGCGCGTGCTCATCGCCGAGGACCTCGTGGACCACACGAACCTGGGCGCCGTGGTGCGCTCCGCCGTCGCCCTCGGCTGGGACGCCCTGCTGCTCACCCCGCAGGCCGCCGACCCGCTGTACCGGCGCGCCATCCGCGTCTCGATGGGCACGGTGTTCCGCCTGCCGTGGGCGCGCCTGCCCGGTCCGGTCGCCCAGTCGCTGCCCGCGCTGCGGGCGGCCGGGTTCGCGGTGGCCGCCCTCGAGGTGACGGAGCAGGCCGTGGGCCTGGACTCGCCGGAGATCGAGCCGCTGCGGACCGCCGAGCGCCTGGCCCTCGTCCTCGGCCAGGAGGGGCCGGGGGTCCGCCCCGAGACCCTCGCCCAGACCGACGCCGACGTCGTCATCCCCATGCCCGCCGGCGTCGACTCGCTGAACGTGGCCGCGGCCGCGGCGGTCGCGCTGTGGGAGCTGCGCGCGCGCTGACCGGCCCGGGTGCGGTAGAGTTGGCGGCTGGCCCGCCGTCCGGCGGACCCCCTGACCACACCTCTCGCGCCCCTGGTCCCAATCAGGCGGCTGACACGAAGGATGCACCATGAAGTCTGAGATCCACCCGGATTACCGCTACGTCATCTTCAACGACCTCGCCTCCGGTGAGAAGATCCTCACCCGCACCACCGCGAACTCCGACAAGACCGCGGAGTGGACCGATGGCAACACCTACCCGGTGATCGACGTCGAGATCTCGGCCGCCTCGCACCCGTTCTACACGGGCAAGCAGCGCATCATGGACACCGCCGGCCGCGTCGAGCGCTTCAACGCCCGCTTCAAGGGCTTCGGCGGCAAGAAGTGACCGCGGCGGCCTGAGCCGCACGCACAGCACGACGACGGGCCCCGCGC
This sequence comes from Micrococcus sp. MS-ASIII-49, assembly GCF_000946635.1. NCBI lineage: Bacteria > Bacillati > Actinomycetota > Actinomycetes > Micrococcales > Micrococcaceae > Micrococcus > Micrococcus sp. MS-ASIII-49. Next base: position 9,983 of record NZ_JXSP01000046.1, on the reverse strand, counting down.
CCCCGGAGCGATCCGGGCGGTGTGGGGCCCGTCGCGTCGCCCGTAGGCTGACGGGCATGAGGACTCTCCACGGTGAATACAAGGTGATCGGCGGCAAGCTGGTCGCGGCGGACCTGAGCCTCGCGGACGGCCGGATCGCGACCGCCAGCATCAACGGTGACTTCTTCCTCGAGCCGGACGAGGCGCTCGAGGACCTCAACGCGGCGGTGACCGGGCTGTCCGCGGACGCCGAGCATCGCGTCATCCGGGAGGCCGTCGAGCGGGGTCTGCGACCCGAGGCCGAGCTGTTCGGCGTGGACGCCTTCGCGGTCGCCTCGGCCGTGCGTCGCGCCCTCGGCAAGGCGACCACGTGGGAGGACCACGAGTGGGAGGTCATCGGGCCGGAGCCGATGCCGATCGCGCTGACCTTGGCCCTGGACGAGGTGCTCACCCGACAGGTGGCCGAGGGACGTCGCAAGCCGACCATGCGCCTGTGGCAGTGGAACGAGCCGGCCGTGGTGATCGGCGCCTTCCAGTCGCTGGCCAACGAGGTGGACCCCGAGGGGGCGCGGCGGCACGGCATCAACGTGGTGCGGCGGATCTCCGGCGGCGGCGCGATGTTCATGGAGGCGGACAACTGCGTCACGTACTCGATGCACGTGCCGTCGTCGCTGGTCGACGGGCTGGAGACGGCGGAGACCTACCCGTTCCTGGACGAGTGGACCATGGACGCGCTCGCCCGACTCGGCGTGCAGGCGTTCTACCAGCCGCTCAACGACATCGCCACGGACCAGGGGAAGATCGGCGGCGCCGCGCAGAAGCGGGTGGGCACGGCCGGACTGCTGCACCACGTGACGATGAGCTACGACATCGACGCGGACAAGATGCTCGAGGTGCTGCGCATCGGCCGGGAGAAGCTGCGCGGCAAGGGGGTGGCCTCGGCGAAGAAGCGGGTGGACCCGCTCCGCCGCCAGACTGGCGTCTCCCGCGCCAAGATCTGGGAGACCATGATGACCACCTTCCAGGAGCGCTACGGCGCCCGCCGCGTCGAGCTGGAAGAGGCCACCCGCGAGGAGGCCGAGCAGCTGGCCCGCACCAAGTTCACGACCCCGGAGTGGACGGCGCGGGTGCCCTGAGCCACCTGACGGCGTCCCGGCACCGTCCGGCACGCTTCCGTCCGGGGGCGGTTTGCGGTGGTATTCGACGTGAATACCGCCCGAAACCGCCCCCGACGCGTCGAGGTGTGGCGGGGCGGCTCTGTCAGGATCGGACCATGACCCCCGACGACGACGCCCCCGTCCGCCTGATCGCCCGCTCCGACGCCCCGCGGCGCCCACGGTCGACCGTGGACGTCCACTGCGCCCTCGAGCTGGAGCTCGCCTCCGGCCGCCGCGTGCCTCTGCTCACGGACCGCGGCTGGAGCGCGGACGGCACGTGGGACCTCGTCACGGTCCGCGACCTCGACGAGGCCGCCGCCACGGTGACCGGGCCGGACGAGCCGGGCGGCGGCCGCACGCCTGCCCAGGAGGAGACGCGACACTGGGACGCGCTGGCAGCGGTCGCGGCCGAGGCCGGGGTGCCGGTGGGGGCCGCAACGTTGCGCGAGCTGCCGCTGGTGGGGGAGACCTCGCCCGAGCTGGCCGCCCTCGTGGACCGGGCGCACCGCGAGGCCCGCGCCCTGAACCGGCTGCTCGGCGTCCACCCGCTGGCCCTCGGCACGCTCGCGCCGGCCGACGTGCTGGGCGCCGACGCGACCGCCGCGCTGCGGACCGGACTGGCCGCGGGACTCGGCGTCGCGCCGACGGCGTGGGAGGACCCGGGCGTCGTGCTCGCGCCCGCCGCGGACGCCGACCCGGAGCTGCTGCACGTGGTCCTGCTCCACACGACCGCGGTGGTCGCCGGGCCACCCGCACTCGTGGCCCGCCTCGCGGACGCCGACGTCTCCGACCTGCTCGACGACGCCTCCCTCGGCGCGCACCTGCGCGGCCCGGTGGAGGACGTGTCGGCGGCCTGGCTCCACGCGGCCGACCGGCAGGCGCTGTCTCTCGACCCGGACGGCGGGGCCGCGCACGTGGCGCGCCACGCCGAACTGACGGCCGTGCTGGAGACGCGGCCCGTCGTCGTCGAGCGGGTGGGGATGCGCGACCGGGACGCCCAGCGCGCCGCCGACGCCGTGGGCCTGCGCCGGGTGGGCCGGGAACGCGTGCTCCGCGTCGCCGCGCCCTGAGCTGGAATGGTCACGACACGCCGTCTGTCCCGCAGGGACGCGGCGTGTCGTGACCACTCCGGGCTGGACCGGGCCGGCGGCTCAGCCCGCCGGCTGCACCGCCTGCACGCGCAGGGACCGCCGCAGGGCGTCCGTGTGCTCCACGACCAGGCGCCGCAGGGCCCCCGGGGCGTCGGGGTGCTCGTCCAGCCAGCGCTGGGCCGCGGCCAGCGTCGGGTGTGACTCCTGCGCGTCGGCGCCGCCGGCCACCGCGTCCTGGCGGGCCGGGAACAGCCCGCCGATCGCGCGCGAGGCCAGCCCGTTGGATCGTGAGGCCCACACCGAGGTCAGGCGCGGCCAGAAGCCGGACTCGTAGGGGGCGAGGAGCTCGACCCCACCCGCGGCGAAGCCGGCCGCCGTGGCCGAGAGCAGGTCGTTGGACAGCTCCGTGCCGGTGGCCGTGCGACCGGACATGACCGCCTCCCACGCCGCGGCCTTGACCTCGGCATCGGGGCGGGCGGCCGTGGCGAGGCGATGCCACGTGACCGTCTGGGCGGTGCGGCCGGCCTCGAGCTCCGCGTCCAGGCGGTCCTGGTCGGCCCGGCCGGTCGCGGCGAGGGCCTGGAGCACGAGCCAGCGCAGCTCCGCGTCGATCGCCAGGCCCGGCGCCGACGTCGCCGCGTCCTCGCCGAGCAGGGCGGCCTCGAGGGCCGCGGCCATCCCGACGTCGGCCCGCGCCAGCGTCGCCCACGTGCGGGCCGCGGTGCGCTGGCGGTCGGAGCCGGCCTCGAGCGTCCGGGTCTGTTCGGCCAGCACCTCGCCCACCAGGGCGCGCAGCGCGTCCCGGTCCTCGGCGCGGGCGTACTGGCCCACGGCCGCGGCGGCCTGCGCCAGCACCTGCGCGTGCACGCCCACGGTCGCGATCCGCGCGGACAGCGTCGCCACCGCGTCGAGGAACCGGGCGACCGGCAGCTCGCCGTCGCGGGTCATCGACCACAGGGCGGCCCACACGGTGGCCTCCGCGAGCGGGTCCGCGATGGGGTGGGTCAGGGCCGCGCGCAGCGACCCCGCATCGAGCGCGACGGCGGCGTAGGTGAGGTCCTCGTCGTTGGGCAGCACGAGGCGGACGCCCCCGGGGACCTCGAGGTCCGGCAGGGGCACGGCCGCGCCCTCCGCCCCGCCCGGCACGTCGGCGGTGACCTGGGCGGTGCGGCGCAGGACGCCGTCCTGCCCGGGCGTGAAGACGCCGACCTTCAGCACGTGCGGGCGGAGGATCGGCCCGCCCGTGACCGGGTCCGCGCCCTCCTGGCGCAGCACCGGGGCGTCGCCGTCGACGTCGACCCGCAGCCGGGGCACGCCGGAGGTGTGCAGCCACGCGTCCGCCCACGCGCGCATGTCCCGCCCCGAGGCGGCCTCGAGGACCGCCATGAAGTCGGCGAGGGAGGCGTTGCCCCACGCGTGGGCGGCGAAGTAGCGATGTGCGGCGTCGAGGAACGCGTCACGGCCCACGTAGGCGGCCAGCTGCTTGAGCACGGAGGCGCCCTTGGCGTAGGTGATCCCGTCGAAGTTCTGACGGGCGGCCTCGAGGTCGACGATGTCCGCGACGATGGGGTGCGTCGTCGGCATCTGGTCCTGCACGTACGCCCAGGCCTTGCGGCGGGACGCGAAGGTCACCCACGCGGTCCGGAAGTCGGTGGCCTCGTCCACGCCGAGGGCGCCCATGTAGTCCGCGAACGACTCCTTGAGCCACAGGTCGTCCCACCAGTGCATCGTCACGAGGTCGCCGAACCACATGTGCGCCATCTCGTGCAGGATCACGTTGGCGCGGCCCTCGTACTGGACCGCGGTGGCCCGCGAGGTGAACACGAAGTCCTCGGTGAAGGTCACGAGGCCCGGGTTCTCCATGGCGCCGAGGTTGTACTCGGGCACGAACGCCTGGTCGTACTTGCCCCACGGGTACGCGACGCCGAAGAGGTCGTGGAAGAACGTCAGCCCCCGCTTCGTCACGTCGAACACGGCCTCGGGGTCGAACGCGTCGGCCATCGTGCGCCGGGTGAACAGCCGCAGCGGCACGGCCTGCGCACCGCTGGCCGGGTGACCGTCCCAGGCGTCCTCCCACTGCGCATAGGGGCCGGCGAGCAGCGTCGTGATGTAGGTGGACTGGGGGAGCGTCGGGGCGAACTCCACCCGGACGACACCGTCCCCGGTCGGCGTCCGGGAGACCTCCGGCCGGTTCGAGGCCAGCACCCAGTCCTCGGGTCCGGTGAGGGAGAAGGTGAAGGCGGCCTTGAGGTCCGGCTGCTCGAAGTCCGGGAACACGCGGCGCGCGTCGGCGGGCTCGTACTGGGTGTGGAGGTAGACCTCGCCGTCGGCGGGGTCCGTGAAGCGGTGCAGGCCCTCGCCCGACCGGGAGTACACGGACCGGCCGACCAGCTCGACCACGTTCTGCGCCGCCAGGTCGGGCAGCAGCACCCGGGCCTCGCCCACGACCTCGGCCACGTCCAGCGCCGTGCCGTTGAGGGTCACCGACTCCACGCCGCCGTGGATCCAGTCCAGGTGGGTCTGCGCGCCGGGCTCGGCGCACGCGAAGCGGATCACGGTGCGGACCGGATAGGTGTCGGCGGCGGCGTCCCGGGCGTCGGAGAGGTCCACGTCCACGACGTAGTCCTGCACCGTGAGCAGGCGGGAGCGGTCCGCGGCCTCCGCGCGGGTGACGTTGGTGGCGTCGAGGTCGGGGGTGGTGTCGGTCAAGGCGAGCCTCCGGTCGGGGATCCAGCGGGGACGGCGACGCGCGGACACACCGGGGCGTGCCCGCGCGTCGGCGGTGGTCCGGGACCGGCGGCCCGGGGCCGCGTCAGTGCGGCGTCGGGACGGGCTGGCCCTTGGAGAGCACCGTCAGCCCGGATTCTGTCACGGTGTAGCCGTTCGCCTCGTCCTCCGCCCGGTCGAAGCCGATGCGCGCGCCCGGGGGCACGACCACGTTCTTGTCCAGGATCGCGTTGCGCACGTGGGCCCCCTCGCCGATCACGACGGAGTCCAGCAGCACCGACTGCTCCACCCACGCCTCGTTGTGCACGCGCACGTCCGTGGAGAGCACGGACTGGGCCACGGTGCCGCCGGAGATGACCACGCCCTGGGAGAGGATCGAGTCGTTCGCCGAGCCGGGGCGGCGGGTGGACGAGCGCACGAGCTTGGCCGGCGGGGAGACGGACTGGCGGGTGTAGAGCGGCCACTCGCGGTTGTAGAGGTTGAACTCCGGCCACGGCTGCACCAGGTCCATGTGCGCGTCGTAGTAGGAGTCCAGGGTGCCGACGTCCCGCCAGTAGTGCTTGCCGGCCGTGCCGCCGGGCACCTCGTTGGCGGTGAAGTCGTACACCCCGGCCTCGCCGCGCTCCACGAACAGCGGGATGATGTCTCCGCCCATGTCGTTGTTCGACTCGGGGTTCTCCTCGTCCTGGTTCAGCGCCGCCACGAGGGCGTCCGTGTCGAACACGTAGTTGCCCATCGAGGCCAGGAACTGCGTGGGGTCGTCCGGCAGGCCGGGGGTCGTCTCCGGCTTCTCCACGAACGCCGCGATCCGCGTCCTGTCCTGCGGGTCCGTCTCGATCACCCCGAACGAGGAGGCCAGCTCGAGCGGCTGGCGCACCGCGGCCACGGTCGCCTTGGCGCCCGAGGCGATGTGCTGGTCCACCATCTGCTGGAAGTCCATGTGGTAGACGTGGTCCGCGCCGATGACGACGACGATGTCCGGCCGTGCGTCGTGGATCAGGTTCATGGACTGGTAGATGGCGTTCGCGCTGCCCGTGAACCAGTCCTTGCCCCGGCGCTGCTGCGCCGGCACGGAGGCAACGTAGTTGTTCAGGAGCGTGGACATCCGCCACGTCTCGGAGATGTGGCGGTCCAGCGAGTGCGACTTGTACTGCGTCAGCACCACGATCTCGCGGTACCGGCTGTTGACCAGGTTGGAGAGCGCGAAGTCGATGAGGCGGTACGTGCCGCCGAACGGGACGGCCGGCTTGGCACGGTCGGCCGTCAGCGGCATCAGGCGCTTGCCCTCACCGCCCGCCAGCACGACCGAGAGGACCTTCTTCTGCACCATCTGTGTCACTCCTCGTGAGCCGGGTCGTCGCGACCCGCACGCGTGCTCGGGGCGTGCGGGGCATCCGTGCCGCCAGACTATCGACCCCCGCCGGGCTGAACTAGGTTGGGGGCGTGCGCATCGACATCGTGAGCAAAGAGTTCCCCCCGTCCATCTACGGCGGTGCCGGCGTCCACGTCGCCGAGCTGACCCGTGTCCTGGCCTCCCGCGCCGACGTCCGCGTGCACGCCTTCGGCGCGCCGCGCGACCCGGACTACCACGGGGCCCGCGTCCTGACGTACCCGAACCCGCCCGGGTTCGACGCCGCCAACGGGGCCGTGCAGACCCTGGCCACCGACCTCACGATCCTCGGCGACCTCGAGGGCGCCGACGTCATCCACTCCCACACCTGGTACGCCAACCTGGCCGGCCACCTCGGCAAGCTCCTGCACCAGACCCCCCACGTCCTCTCCGCGCACTCCCTCGAGCCGCTGCGCCCCTGGAAGGCGGAGCAGCTCGGCGGCGGCTACGCCCTGTCCAGCTGGGCCGAGCGCACGGCGTACCTCGGGGCGGACGCGGTCATCGCGGTCTCGGACGGCATGCGCCGGGACATCCTGGCCTGCTACCCGGACGTGGACCCGGCGAAGGTGCACACGGTCCACAACGGCATCGACACGCAGGTCTGGACCCCGCAGACCGGCACCGCCGCACTGGAGAAGTACGGAATCGACCCGGACAAGCCCTCCGTCGCGTTCGTCGGCCGCATCACGCGCCAGAAGGGCGTGCCCCACCTGCTCCGTGCGGCCCTGCGGCTGCCGGAGGACGTCCAGCTCGTGCTGTGCGTGGGCGCCCCGGACACCGCGGAGCTGGCGCACGAGGTGAACGAGTTGATCTCCGAGCTGCGGCGCACCCGCCAGGGCGTCGTCGTGATCGAGGGGATGATCCCGCGCCACGAGGTGATGGAGATCCTCACGGCCGCCACCGTGTTCGCCTGCCCCTCGGTCTACGAGCCGCTGGGCATCGTCAACCTCGAGGCGATGGCGTGCGGCACCGCCGTCGTCGCCTCCGCCGTGGGCGGCATCCCGGAGGTCGTGCAGGACGGCGAGACCGGCCTGCTCGTCCCCTTCGAGCAGGTCGACGACGGCACGGGGGCGCCCGTGGACGAGGAGAGGTTCGCCGCCGACTTCGCGGCCGCGCTCACCCGCGTCGTGGAGGACCCGGAGCGCGCCCGCGCGATGGGTGAGGCCGGCCGGGCCCGCGCGATCGAGCACTTCTCGTGGGAGACCATCGCGGAGCGCACGATCGAGGTCTACGAGGCCGTGCTGCGCTGAGCCCGCCCGACCACGCACACGGGCCCCCGCCACCGCGAGGTGACGGGGGCCCGTGTGCGTCCGGGGACGGCCACGGTCAGCCGCGGCGACCCCGCGCCGCCTTCTCGCGGGCGCGCACGGCCTTCTCGTCCTCCGGCTCCTCGCCGGCGGCCCGGCGGGCCGTGAACCAGGCGTGGGCCTCCTCCTGGCGCTGGGTCTCGGCGTCCGTGGCCACCGCCATGCGCAGGTGCTCGGGCTCGAGGCCGAACGACTCGACGAGCTCGAGGGCGAAGGGGCGCAGCCGCTCGGCCAGCCGGTTGACGTAGCCGCGCAGGGCCCGGGCGCGCTGGCTCGAGACGCGGCCGTGGGCCACGAACCAGCCGAGGTCGTCCTCGATGAGGCGCAGCGCGAACAGGTCGCGCAGCCACGTCAGGACGGTCTTCGTGGTCTCATCCGTGATGCCCTCCAGGGCGCGGGTGAAGGCCTCCCACTGCAGAAGCTCGCCGTGGTTGCGGGCGGCCTCGATGAGCTCGTGCTGGCGCGTGTTGAACGCCTCCGCCTGCGCCGCCTGGCCCTTGCCCCGGGCCCCCGAGAGGGTGCCGGCGATGTCGGCGGTCTTGGCACGGACGCGCTCGGTGAGCAGCTCATGCTGGACGGCGGGGTCCTTGAACCAGTTCGCCGAGCGGCGCTCGGACCCGCCGTCGGCCACGGACTGGACGGCCTTGTGCAGGCCCGCACGGTGGAGGGCGTCCGAGGCCTGATGGACCACGTAGCGGGAGACGGCGCCCACATTGAGACGTCCGAACTCCTTCGAGTAGTCGGTCAGCAGACGCTTGCCCACGAGCTGCAGGAGCACCGTGTTGTCGCCCTCGAACGTGACGTACACGTCCAGGTCGGCGCGCATCTGGGCCACCCGGTTCTCGGCGAGGAACCCGGCGCCGCCGCACGCCTCGCGGGCCTCCTGCAGGGTGTCCAGGGCGTGCCACGTGGTCAGCGGCTTCACGGCCGCGGCGAGCGTCTCGAGCTCCTGCCGGTCCACGTCCGTGTCGGAGCGGCCGGAGAAGACGTCGTCGAACTTCTCGACGAGCTCGTTGGAGGCGAAGGCGTCCGCGTAGGCGCGGGCCAGGCGGTCGATGAGGCGGCGCTGGTGGTTCTGGTAGTCCAGCAGCACCTCCTCCCGCTGCGGGTCGGAGGCCTTGAACTGGCGGCGCTGCTCCGCGTAGGCCAGCGCACCGTGCAGGCCGAGGAAGGAGGCCGTGGTGGCGGCGAGGGACAGGGAGACGCGGCCCTGGACGAGCGTGCCGAGCATCGTGAAGAAGCGACGCCCGGGGGAGGCGATGGGCGAGGAGTAGGTGCCGTCCTCGGCCACGTCGCCGTAGCGGTTGAGGAGGTTGGTGCGCGGGATGCGGACCTGAGTGAAGTGCAGACGGCCGTTGTCGATGCCGTTCAGTCCGCCCTTGAGGCCGTCGTCCTCGCCGCCCACGCCGGGCAGGAAGGCGCCCTCCTCGTCCCGGATGGGGACGTAGAAGCAGTGCACGCCGTGGTTGACGCCCCGGGTGATCAGCTGCGCGAAGACCGTGGCCGCCCTGCCGTGCAGCGCGGCGTTGCCGAGGTAGTCCTTCCAGGCGCCCTTGAACGGGGTGTGGATGACGAACTCCTGGGTCGCCTCGTCGTACGTGGCGGTCGTCGCGATCGAGGCGACGTCCGAGCCGTGCCCGATCTCGGTCATGGCGAAGGCGCCCGGGACGCTCAGGTCCATCGCGCCCGGCAGCCACCGGCGGTGGTGCTCCGCGGTGCCCAGGTGCAGGATCGCCGAGCTGAACAGGCCCCACTGCACACCGGCCTTGATCTGCAGGGAGGGGTCGGCGAGCACGAGGTCACCGAAGGCGGCGAGGTTGCCGCCGTGGTTGTCCTCGCCGCCGAACTCGCGCGGGAAGGCGCGGTGGACCGCGTTGCGCTCCACGAGGACGCCCAGCTGCCGCAGGACGCGGGCGCGGTGCTCGTCCATGCCGAGCAGCGGGTCGCGCCACAGGGCGGGATCCTTGACCAGTTCGCGGGATTCGCGGCGCTCCGCGGCCCAGCGGCCGAGGAGGGCCTCCTCGAGGGCCGCGGCGTCGAGGGAGCCGGGCGTCGGCCGCTCGGGCGCGATCTCGGCGACGTCGGAGGGAACCTCGGTGCTGGGCGTCGAGGACTGGGGGGCGAGCTTCTCGTGGACGGTCATGACGATGCTCCTGTTCGTGAGTGGGGGCGGGCGCGGTCGGCGTCCGCCGCCGCGGGTTCGAGGGCGGCGCCGGGCGCGGCGCCGATGAGGCCGGTGAGCAGCCAGTCGGCGATGGCGCGGGCCATCGCCTCGACCGGGATGCGACCGGCGGCCGGGGTCCGCAGCCAGGTCTCGGCGGCGGCCCGGACG
>NZ_JXSP01000045.1:0-2674 GCF_000946635.1 Micrococcus sp. MS-ASIII-49 | reverse complement strand
CGGCGGCGGCCCGGACGAGGCCGACGGCGGCGCGCGGCCACAGGGCGAGCGGGTCCGCCGGCGCCGGGGCGTGGCCCCGCGCGGCCATCCCGCGCGCCAGGCCCGACTCGAGCATGGCGTAGACGCGCTCGAGGAACGGGCCCAGCACAGGGGCCTCGGCCGCGGCGGGGGACGGGGCGACGGCGAACGCGTACACCTCGGGCGACGTCGCCGCGACCGTGAGATACACCTCGACCATGCGACGCAGCGCCTCGGGTTCGGAGACCGGTTCGTCCGCGACCTCGAGCAGGCGGCGCTCCATGTGTGCGGTGACCCGCTCGGACACCGCCAGGCGCAGGCCCTCGCGGTCGCCGAAATAGCGGTAGTAGACGGTCTTGGAGGTGCCCGCGTGGGACGCGATCTCCTCCATCGAGGCGTGTGCGCCCAGGGCGTGCACGGCCGACCGGGCGGCCCGGACCAGTTCCAGACGGCGCTCGGCGCGGTGCCGGTCCCAGCGGACGCTGCGACCGTCCCGGGCGGTGGACGTGACGGGATTCACGAAACCGAGCGTATCAGGTACCGTGGATCACAGTCACCCACCCCGCCGACGTCCGTATCGTCCGTATCGTCCGGGGTGACAACGCCCCCGCCGCGTCGGCGGTGGGCCCGCCGTCGAGAGGACCGTCATGACCCACCACGAGACCCCCGCGTCCGAGACCGCCTCCCGCCCCGCCGTCGCCGGCGGAGCGCTGCGCCCCGCCGTCATCCTGGGCGGCAACCGCATCCCGTTCGCCCGTGCCAACACCGCCTACGCCGAGGTCGGGAACCAGGAGATGCTCACGGCCACGCTCGACGGCCTCATCGCGCGGTTCGGGCTCCAGGGCGAGCGCCTCGGTCAGGTCACCGCCGGCGCCGTCCTCAAGCACCCGCGCAACTTCAACCTCACCCGCGAGGCCGTCCTGGGCTCCGCGCTCTCCGCCGCGACCCCGGCCGCCGACGTCCAGGTGGCCTGCGCCACCGGCATGGAGGCCCTGGGCACCCTGGCCAACAAGATCCGGCTCGGCCAGCTCGACTCCGCCATCGGCGGCGGCGTGGACTCGATCTCGGACGCCCCCGTCTCGCTCTCCGACGGTGCGCGCCGCGTGCTGCTGCAGCTCAACACCGCCAAGACCACGAAGGACCGCCTGCGCGCCCTCGCCCAGCTGCGCCCCGGGCAGCTCGTGCCCGAGCCGGCCGGCGCGGGCGAGCCGCGCACCGGCATGTCCATGGGCGAGCACCAGGCCCTGACCACCCACAAGTGGGGCATCACCCGTCAGGCCCAGGACGAGCTCGCCGCGGCCTCCCACCGGAACCTCGGCGCCGCGTACGCCGCCGGGTACATGGACGATCTGGTGACCCCGTTCCACGGCCTGGCCCGCGACAACAACCTCCGCCCCGACTCCACGCCGGAGAAGCTGGCCGGCCTGAAGCCCGCGTTCGGTCGCCAGCTGGGGGACGAGGCGACCATGACGGCGGCCAACTCCACCCCGCTCACCGACGGCGCCTCCGCGGTGCTGCTCTCCTCCGAGGAGTGGGCCGCCGAGCGCGGGCTTCCCGTGCTCGCCGAGTTCGTGGACATGGAGAACGCCGCCGTGGACTTCGTCGACGGGCACGAGGGCCTGCTCATGGCCCCCGCCTACGCCGTCCCGCGCCTGCTGGCCCGGCACGGGCTCACCCTCGACGACCTCGACTTCGTGGAGATCCACGAGGCGTTCGCCGGCACCGTCCTGTCCACGCTCGCCGCCTGGGAGGACGAGGAGTACTGCCGCGAGCGCCTCGGGCTGCCGGGTGCGCTGGGCTCGGTGGACCGCGCCCGGCTCAACGTGCACGGCTCCTCGTTGGCGGCCGGTCACCCCTTCGCCGCGACCGGCGGCCGCATCGTCGCCCTGCTGGCCAAGATGCTGCATGAGAAGGGGGAGGGCTCTCTCGGCCTCATCTCCGTCTGTGCCGCCGGCGGCCAGGGCATCGTCGCCCTGCTGCGCGGCCGCTGAGCCCCGACCGACCCGATCCGAGAGGACCGACCATGACCGACCGTTACGGCACCTTCGTCGCCTCGCCCCTGGGCCGCCGCCTCACCGGCGCCCTGGGCCTGCCTCAGCCCGTCGAGCTGCGCCGGCACACCCCCGGCGACCCCGTGCTGCCCGGCTCCGTGCTCGTCCTGGGCGCGACCCCCGCAGCCGCGGACGCCCGCACCCTCTTGGCCTCGTGGGGCCTCGAGGTTGCCGACGCCCCCCGGGAGGGCGCCCGCCACGCGGCGATCGTCGCGTGCTTCGACGGGGTCGCCACGCCCGCGGACCTCGGCGCGGTGGCGCTGGAGATCGGCGGCGCGCTGCGCTCGCTGGGCTCCTCCTCGCGCGTGGTGACGGTGTTCGAGGACCCCGAGTCCGCCACGGACCCGACCCTGCGCGCCGCCCGCCAGGGCGTGACGGGCCTGACCCGCTCCATCGCGCACGAGATGCGCCGCGGCGGCACGGCCAACGGCCTGGTCCTGGGCGAGGGCGTTCCGCTCACCGCCCCCGGTGCGGCCGGCGCGCTGGCGTTCCTGCTCTCCGGCCGCGCGGCGTACGTCTCCGGCCAGTTCGTGCCCGTCGCCACCGCCGACGGCGCTGTCCCCGCCGACGCGGCGCGCCCGCTGGCCGGCAAGGTCTCCTGTTCG
>NZ_JXSP01000044.1:0-8392 GCF_000946635.1 Micrococcus sp. MS-ASIII-49 | reverse complement strand
GTGGTCACGGGCGCCGCCCGCGGCATCGGCGCCGCCATCGTGCGGACGCTCGCCCGCGACGGGGCCGTCGTCGTCGGCGTGGACGTCCCGGCGGCGGGTGAGGCGCTGGCCGAGGTCGTGAACGAGGTGGGCGGCACCGCGCTCGCGCTGGACATCACGGCGCCGGACGCCGGCGCGCGCATCCTCGAGCACTGCCGCACCCGGCACGGCCGGATGGACGTGGTGGTGCACAACGCCGGGATCACCCGGGACCGGATGCTGGCCAACATGGACGCCGCACGCTGGGACTCCGTCCTTGCCGTGAACACCACGGCCCAGCTGGCCATGAACGAGGCCTTCCTCGCCGAGGACGCCCGGGACGTGGCGGGTCAGGGGCTGCGCATCGTGGGCCTCGCCTCCATCTCCGGCATCGCGGGCAACCGCGGCCAGACGAACTACGCGGCCTCGAAGGCCGGGGTCATCGGCCTGACTGCGGCGTCCGCCCCGGTCCTCGCGGCCCGCGGGGGCACGATCAACGCGGTGGCCCCGGGCTTCATCGAGACCGAGATGACCGCGAAGATCCCGCTCGCCACGCGCGAGGTGGGCCGGCGGCTCAACGCGCTGCAGCAGGGCGGCCTGCCGCAGGACGTGGCCGAGACGGTGGCCTGGCTCGCCTCGGACGCCGCCGGCGGCACCAACGGGGCCACACTGCGGGTCTGCGGCCAGTCGAAGCTGGGGGCGTGAGGATGCAGACCACGCAGCTGTCCGCCCCGCCCTCCCTCGGCCGGCTCTACGTCCGGGCCGCCGGGCGGGCCGCCACGGACGCCGTCGTCCGTCGGCGCCGTCCCCGCGAGCTCCCGGACCGTCAGGTGGTCGTGACCGGCCACCGCATCCCGGCCGAGGCCGTGACCGCGTGGCGCGGGGCCGTCGGGTCCGCGGATCCGGCGGACCTGCCCTCGGTCCTGGTGCACACCCAGGTGTTCGGCGCGGCCATGGAGCTGATGGCCGACCCCGAGTTCCCGCTGCCCCTGCCCGGGCTGGTGCACCTGAGCAACACGGTCCTGCACCACCGGCCCGTCCCGGCTGAGACCGCCCTGCGCGTCACCGCGCGTGCGGTGGGTCTCGTCCCGCACCACGCGGGCACGGCCGTGGACGTCGTCGTGACCGTCGAGGGGCCCGGCGACGACGGCGGGGAGGCACTGCTGTGGGAGGGCGTCTCCCGGTACCTCGCCAAGGGCGTCCACCTCTCCGGCCTGCGTCCCGAGCGGCCCGCCCGCCCGGACTTCGTGCCCCCGACGCCGACCGCCCAGTGGCGCTTCGGGACGGGGGCCGGACGCCGGTACGCGGGCGTCTCCGGGGACTGGAACCCGATCCACCTGACGGGCGTCTCGGCTCGACTGTTCGGCATGAAGGGCGCGATCGCCCACGGGATGTTCCTGGCCGCCCGGATGCTCGAGGGCCGTGAGCCGGCCGGCGCCGGGTTCCGCTGGCACATCGACTTCGAGGCGCCCGTCGTGCTGCCGACCACCGTGGCCGTCCGCTACGAGCCCGGGCCCGACGGCGGCACGCGCGTGTACGGCTGGGATGCGCGGCGCCGGCGCCCGCACTTCTCCGGGGAGATCACTCCGCTCGAGTCCTGACGGCCACCGGGCCCGCGCACCGGCCCGCCGAGACTCGCTGTCTCGGCGGGCCGGTGCGTTCGGGCGGTCAGGCGTCCAGCCCGGGCGACCGCCGCGGCACGGCGGTGACGGCCTCGAGCAGCCCGTCCGCGTAGGCCTCCCACGAGTGACCGGCGGCGTGGCGCACGGCGCCGGTCCCCAGTGCCGCCCAGGCGTCACGATCCGCCAGGATCTCGGCCAGGGCATCGGCCCACGCCTCGGGGGTGCCCGCCGTCACGTGGCGGCCGGACACGCCGTCGAGGACCGCGTAGACCAGTCCGCCGACCCGGTGCGCCAGCACGGGCGTGCCGCAGGCCTGTGCCTCGAGGGCGACCAGGCCGTAGGTCTCGGACGCGCTCGGCATCGCCACGACGTCCGCCGCCCGGAACTGGGCGGCCAGGGCGGGCGCGGGCACCGGCCCGGAGAACGTCACCAGGTCGGCGACCCCCTCCCGCGCGGCCAGGCCCGCCAGGTCCAGCTCGTCGTCCCCCGAAGCGGCCCCGTTCACGTGCAGGCGCACCCCCGGGTCGGCGCCCGCGCCACCGGCCCGCTCGCGCAGCACCCCGAGGGCGGCCACGAGCAGGTGCGGGCCCTTGTGCCGCTGCACGCGGCCGGCGAACAGGACGCGCAGGGCCCCGTCGTCCTCCGGGGCGCCCGGCCACTGCGCGGCGCCCTCCGGCGTGAACGTCTCGAGGTCGGCCCCGGGGGGCAGCACCCGGGTGCGGGCGCGGGGCACGTCCAGCAGCTCGCGCAGGTCGGCGACCTCGGCGGCGGAGTTGACCACGAGCAGGTCGGCCCGCTCGGCGACCTCGCGCTCGGCCTCGATCCGCGCGGCCGGCTCGCGCAGCTCGGGGTCCTCGAGCATCTTCGCCGCCGCCGTGGTGTGCATGGTCTGCAGGTACGGGGCGTGCGCCGCCCGCGCCAGCGCCGCGGCGGTGGACCCGGAGAGCCAGTAGTGGCCGTGCACGAACGCGACGGGCGGGGCGTCCGCGCCACCGAGGACGGGACCGCCCGGCACGGCGTCCGAGGCGAGCCAGTCCAGGGCCGCGCGGGTGAACTCGGCGCCGAGTCCCGCCAGCTCCTCCTTGGGCACGGGAGCGGACGGCCCGGCGGCGAGGTCCACGACCGTGACCGGCGGGGCCTGCCCGCCGGCGTCCAGCATCCGGACCCGTGCGCCATCCGCTCCCACCGGCTCCTCCGCCCGGGTCAGCAGGATCATCCGCACGCCCCGGCGGGCCAGGGCCACGGCGGCCTGCCGCACGTAGACGTTCATGCCGCCGGCGTCGCCGCGGCCGGGCTGGGCCAGGGGGGAGGTGTGCAGGCTGACCCCGATCCCCACCGGCACGGACGCCCGCAGTTCGGCGTCCACGGCGTCGAACAGCCGGGCCGCCGACGCCGAGTCCGCCAGGTCCTCGACGGAGACCATCCGTCCGGCGCCGTCGCCGAGCGGCACAGTCCAGTTCGGGTACTGGTCCTGGAGGGTGCCGGGCTGGTTCTGGATGCGCCGCTCGCCCACGGCGTCCACGAGCGCCACGCTGTGCAGGGCCGAGGGCGCCTGCGCGAGCAGGCGGTGCAGGGCCACGATCTGGCGTTCGCGCACCTCGGGGCCGGCGTCGGGGACGTCTACGTCCGCCTCGGCGAGCAGCCCGCGCCGGGCCGCGGCGGCGAGGAACGCGCGCACCTCCTCCGCCGACCGGCGGCGTTCCTGGGCGACGTCCACGGTGTAGAGGCCCAGCCGTTCGTGCAGGTCCACCTGGACGCCCTCGAGGTAACCGGCCGTGGGCGGCAGGTCGTGCGTGTTCACCGCCGCCATGGCCAGCCGCCGGTAGCGCTCCGGCGGGGTGGGCTCGCCGTCCTCCTGTTCGAACCACAGGATCGACGTGCCGAGCACGCCGGCCTCGGCCAGGCGGCGCTGCACCCACGGCTCGAACGTGCCGAGGTCCTCGCCC
This sequence comes from Micrococcus sp. MS-ASIII-49, assembly GCF_000946635.1. Lineage (NCBI taxonomy): Bacteria > Bacillati > Actinomycetota > Actinomycetes > Micrococcales > Micrococcaceae > Micrococcus > Micrococcus sp. MS-ASIII-49. The sequence goes on along the minus strand of NZ_JXSP01000044.1, from coordinate 4,806 downwards.
ACCACGACGACGCCGGCCCGCTCGGCCTCGAGCGTGAGCACGGCGAGCATCGCCTCGTGGTCGTATTCGACGTACGCGCCCTGGGTGGCACCGGTGCCCTCCGGGATCCACCACAGGCGGAACAGCCCCAGGACGTGGTCCATCCGGATGCCGCCCGCGCCGCGCAGCACGGTGCGCAGCATGTCCCGGAACGCGGCGTAGCCGGTCTCGGCCAGGCGGCGCGGATGCCAGGGGTGCTGCGACCAGTCCTGGCCCAGCTGGTTGAACAGCTCGGGCGGCGCGCCGACGGACATGGTCGGCACCAGCACGTCCCCGAGCATCCACGCGTCCGCGGTCTCGCGGGTCGCCCCGACTGCCAGGTCCACCATGACGCCCATGCGCATGCCGGCCGCCCGGGCCCGCTCCTGCACGCCGGCGAGCTGCTCGGCGGCGATCCACTGCACCCAGCGGTGCAGGTCGACGTCGGTCGCGCGTTCGACGCGGACCCGCTCCGCCTCGACCCCGCCCGGCGCCCAGGCCGGGTCGGCGAGATCGGGTCCGGTGCCGTCGCCGTCCAGCCGCAGGACGGACCAGAGGGCGAAGTCGTCCAGGCCCGGGCCGGCCTCGGCGCGGAACCGTGCGTAGGCGGCCTCGCGCTCGGGGGAGCGGGGCACCTCGTGCACGCGGCGCAGCGCGGGCCACAGGACGGCGGCGACGGCGGCCCGATCGATCCGGCCGGTGCGCTCCAGCTCCGCCTGGACGCGGGCGCCGGCCGACCGCAGCTCCGCCTGCTCCGCGGCGGGCAGGTCGGCGAACTCGGGGATCGAGGGCACGTGCACGACCAGCGCCGAGAGGAACCGACGGGAGACGGGGGAGTAGGGGGAGTCCGCCGGATGGGGGCCGGGCTCGATCGCGTGCAGGGGGTGCAGCAGCAGGAAGTCGGCACCGTGCCGGGCGACGATCTCGGCCAGGGACGCCATGTCCGCCGCGTCGCCGATGCCCCACGAGTCCGCCGAGGTCACCGAGTAGCCCTGCGCGGCCGCGCCCCAGCCGCGGCGCTCGAGGAAGGGACGCGCCGTGCTCAGCCGGGTCGGGGCGCAGACCAGGACCGCGGAGGCGGTGGAGCCGGAGCCGCTGGTCACCTCCAGCCGGTGCCAGCCCGGGGCGAGGTCGGCGGGGATCTGAACGTGGACGCGCTCGCGTTCGACGCCGTCCACGAGGCGGACCTCGGACACCGGCTCGCTCACGCTCACCTCGAGGGTCCGCCCGTCCTCCGTGCGCACGCGGGCCACGACCGGCTCGCCCGCGGCCACGTGGCACGGCACGGACAGGCGGTGGCCGGACCGGGCGGCCACGGTGGGCGGGAGCACGTCCCGCCAGGGGGCCGTCTCCGCCTCCTCCAGCGCCTCGGCCAGAGCGGCGACCCCGTCCGGACGGACCGACACCCCGAGGGCGGCGAGCACCTTCACGAGGGCCTCGTCCGGCACGGTCTGGGCCGAGCCGTCCTGCCCGACGTACTCGGGCTGCACCCCGTGGGCTCGCGCGAGCCGGTGCAGCAGTGCGGGGGCTTCCAGGGCCATCAGGTCCTCCATGCCGTCGTGCGGTTCCACCGACGGCGCCTGCCGTCGCACAGACACCACTCTAGAGGGGACGCCGGTCCGGGGAACACGCAGGGCCCCGGTCGTGACGACCGGGGCCCTGCTGCTCGACGAGCGGTGCGCGAGGGGGGACTTGAACCCCCACGTCCTTGCGGACACAGCGACCTCAACGCTGCGCGTCTACCAATTCCGCCACTCGCGCTCATCGGTGGAGCCCTGGGAGAGGCTCCGTCGCCCACCGCGTTCCGGTCCTGTCCGGTCCGTCCCGCTCCGGGCAACTCGAGAAAGATAGCACGGGTTCGGGCTAGGCTCAAAACCATGGTCGAGAACATCGAGAACCCCGCCCGCTCGCGCCCCGAGGACCGCGTCGTGGAGATCTGCCGCGACCTCATCCGGATCGACACCACCAACCGCGGGGGCAACGTCTCCGTCGGTGAGCCTGAGGCCGCGGAGTACTGCGCCCGGCTCATGACCGAGGCGGGGATGACCCCCCGCTTCTTCGAGTCGGCGCCGGGCCGGGTCTCCGTCGTCGGGCACCTGCCGGGCTGGGATCCGGAGGCGCCGGGGCTCGTCATCCACGGGCACACGGACGTGGTCCCCGCCGAGGCGGACGAGTGGAGCGTGGACCCGTTCGGCGCCGAGCTCAAGGACGGCATGATCTGGGGGCGCGGCGCCGTGGACATGAAGGGCATGGACGCCATGGTGCTCGCGGTGCTGCTGCACCTGGCCCGCACGGGCCGCCGGCCGCGGCGACCCCTGACGGTTGCGTTCTTCGCCGACGAGGAGGCCGGCGGCGTCTACGGCGCACGCTGGGTCGTGGACCATCACCCCGAGGTGTTCGACGGGTGCACCGAGGCGATCTCCGAGGTGGGGGGCTTCTCCACCGAGGTGCACGGCTCGCGCGCCTACCTCGTGCAGACCGCGGAGAAGGGGCTCGCCTGGCTCAACCTCACCGCGGAGGGCGCCCCCGGGCACGGCTCGGCCCCGCACCCGGACAACGCGGTCACCCGGCTGGCCGGCGCCATGACCCGCATCGGCGGGCACGAGTGGCCGCTCGTGTACACCAAGACCACGCGCGCGCTGCTCGAACAGGTGGCCGAGATCATGGGCGTGGACTTCGACGAGACGGACCCGACGCCGCAGCTCGACGCGCTCGGGCAGGCCCGTTCCTGGGTGGCCGGCACCCTGCGCACCTCGTCCAACCCGACGGGGCTGACCGCCGGCTACAAGCACAACGTCATCCCGTCCTCGGCCACCGGCACCGTGGACGTGCGCCTGATCCCCGGGGAGGAGGAGTCCGCCCTCGCCACGATCGCCGAGCTCGCCGGTCCCGACGTGACCATCGCACCCGAGCACCGGGACGTCGCCCTGGAGACCCCCTTCTCCGGGGACCTGGTGGAGCTGATGATCGCCTCGCTGCAGGCGGAGGACCCCGAGGCCCAGGTGCTGCCGTTCATGCTCGGCGGGGGCACGGACAACAAGTCCCTCTCCCGGCTGGGCATCACCGGCTACGGCTTCGCGCCCATGCGCCTGCCCGCCGACCTGGCCTTCACGTCCCTGTTCCACGGCATCGACGAGCGGGTGCCCGTGGACGCGCTCGAGTTCGGCTGCCGGGTGCTCGAGCGGATGCTGGAGCCGCGCTGATCCGGGCCGCGGGCGCGACGACGGCCGGGGCGCCGTCGTCGCGCCCGCGCCTCAGACCGTCTGCAGGGTCGAGGCCACGCGCATCACCCGGCGGCGCATCCAGTAGCGGCGCGCCCCGTCGCGGTAGTGCACGGAGCGCTGCAGCTCCCATTGGCCGTACTCCGCGTGCTCCACGAGGCGCCGCCGGGCGTCGGCGAGGGACTCGTGGGCGGCGACCGTCATCACCAGGTACTCCCACTTCTGTCCGCGGGAGATCGCGTCGAGGGTCGAGGACATCAGCTGTTCACGCACCCGCCCATCCTGGCAGACGGCGTCGGGTCCGGCGGCCGGTCCCGCACGGCCCACCCCTGGCCGCGTCACCGGCCACCGGGTTACCGTTCACCCATGAGCTCTGACGCCCGCATGGCCCTCGAGGCCCTCACCACCGCCCTGAACGAACACCTCGTGGCCGCGCAGAACAAGCGGGGCGAGGACGACCCCGCCGTCGAAGCCGCCTTCTTCGCCGTGGCCGACGCCTTCGAGGCCTACGAGGACGCCCTGTACGCGGACACCGAGGAGGTCACCCCGCTCGACCTCTTCGACGACGAGGACGACGACGACTGACCGTCCTGCTCGTGACGGATCGCACGGCCCCGGGTTCCCACCCGGGGCCGTGGCGTACAGTGACCCTCCGTGACGTGGATCGAAGCCATCATCCTGGGCCTGGTGCAGGGCCTCACGGAGTTCCTGCCCATTTCCTCCTCCGCCCACATCCGCATCGTGGGCGAGTTCCTGCCCTCCGCGACCGACCCGGGGGCGGCCTTCACGGCCATCACGCAGCTCGGCACGGAGCTGGCGGTCCTCATCTACTTCTGGCGCGACATCACCCGCATCATCGGCCGGTGGTGCGCCGCGGTCACGGGGCGGATCCCGCACTCGGACCCCGATGCGCGCATGGGCTGGCTGATCATCGTGGGCTCGATCCCGATCGCGGTCCTGGGCCTGCTGCTGGAGGACTGGATCGACACGGAGTTCCGGTCGCTGTGGATCACGGCGACCATGCTCATCGTGTTCGGCGTCCTGCTCGCCCTGGCGGACCGGCTCGGCCGTCAGACCAAGCCGCTCGAGAAGCTCACCGTGCGGGACGGCGTCCTCTACGGCCTGGCCCAGGCCCTCGCGCTGATCCCGGGCGTCTCGCGCTCCGGCGGCACCATCGCGGCCGGCCTGGCCATGGGCTACACCCGGCCCGCCGCCACCCGCTACGCGTTCCTGCTGGCGGTGCCCGCCGTGTTCGCCTCCGGCCTGTACAAGCTGTACACCTCGCTCACCGATCCCGGCACGCAGGGCCCGTACGGCATGGGGGAGACGCTGGTCGCGACCGCGATCGCCTTCGTGGTGGCCTACGCGGTCATCGCCTGGCTCATGCGCTTCATCAGCACCAACTCGTACCTGCCGTTCGTCTGGTACCGCATCCTCCTGGGCGGCGTCCTGTTCGCCCTGCTGGGCGCGGGCGTCATCAGCGCCTGAGCCCGCTCCCGCCGCCGGGCATGGCGGCCCGGCACCGCCGAACCACCCCGATCTGAGGAGTCCCGTGAAGTCCTGGAGC
>NZ_JXSP01000043.1:0-13804 GCF_000946635.1 Micrococcus sp. MS-ASIII-49 | reverse complement strand
CCCCCGCCCCGCCCGCCGTGCCGAGCCGCCCCGACCGGCTGCGGCTGCACGACACCGCCACGGGACGGACTCGGCATCCGGGCAACGACGCGCAGCGCGCCTCGCTGTACGTCTGCGGGATCACCCCGTACGACGCGACGCATCTCGGCCACGCGAGCACCTATGTGGCCTTCGACCTGCTGCACCGCTACTGGCGCGCGGCCGGTCTCGAGGTCGCCTACGTCCAGAACGTGACCGACGTGGACGACCCCCTGCTCGAGCGGGCCGAGGCGACCGGCGTCGACTGGCGCGCGCTCGCCGAGGAGCAGACCGACCTGTTCCGTGCGGACATGGCCGCCCTCGAGGTGCTCGCCCCGGACCACTACGTCGGCGCGACCGAGGCGGTGGGCCTGGTGGTGGACGCCGTCGAGACGATGCTGGCGGCGGGCCGGGCCTACCGCGTGCCGGGCGGCGACGGCGAGCCCGACGGGGACGTCTACTTCGACGTCCGCGCGGCCCAGTCCGCGACCGACTGGCGCCTCGGACAGGTCTCCGCGATGGGCCTGGACGAGATGGCCGCGGTGTTCCCGGAGCGGGGAGGCGATCCCGACCGCCCCGGCAAGCGCGACCCGCTGGACCCGCTGCTGTGGCGCGTGCACCGCGAGGGCGAGCCTGCCTGGGACGGTCGGTCGCTCGGCTCCGGCCGGCCCGGCTGGCACATCGAGTGCTCCGTGATCTCCCGGGCCCACCTGCCGGCGCCGTTCACGGTGCAGGGCGGCGGCTCCGACCTGCGGTTCCCGCACCACGAGTTCTCCGCCGCGCACGCCACCGCCGTCGACGGCCTGCCGCTCGCGCACACCTACGCGCACACCGGCATGGTGGCCCTGGACGGCGAGAAGATGTCCAAGTCCCTCGGCAACCTCGAACTCGTCTCCCGCCTGCGGGCGCGGGGCGTCGAGCCGGTGGCCGTCCGCGCGGCGATCCTCGCGCACCACTACCGGTCGGACTGGGAGTGGTCCGAGCAGGTGCTGGCCGACGCCCAGGCGCGGGTGGCCCGTTGGCGCGCCGCCCTGGACGGACCGCATGCCGCCGCCGGCGTCGCCGTGCTGGACGCGGTGCACGCGGCGCTCTCGGACGACCTCGACGCCCCCCGCGCGCTGGAGGCCCTCGACGCATGGGCGGCCGGCACCCTGCCGGGCCTGGCCGAGGCCGCCGCCGACCCGCTGCCGGTGGTCGACGTCGTGGCGGCGCTGCTGGGTCTGCGCCTGCGCTGACCCCGCCGGGCGCGGCCGGGCGTCAGCGTCCGCCGCGCCCGCGCAGATAGCGCTCGAACTCCCGCGCGATCGACTCGCCCGAGGCCTCCGGCAGCTGCTGGGTGTCCTGGGCCTCCTCGAGCTGCCGGACGTAGGCGGCGACGTCGGGGTCCTCGGCGGCCAGCTCGTCCACGCCGCGCTGCCAGGCCCTCGCGTCGTCCTCGAGCCCGCGCGTGGACACGCTCACGTGCAGCAGGTCCTCGACCGCCTCGACCAGCCCGAGCAGCGTCTTGGGGGAGGGCGCCTGGGCCACGTAGTGGGGCACCGTCCCCCACAGCGAGAGGCTCGGCAGGCCGCGGCGCGCGGCCTCGTCCGCGATGACGCCGATGATCCCGGTGGGCCCCTCGTAGACCGGACGGTCCGCGCCGACGGCCACCCGCACGTCCACGAGCGGCGAGGTCGGGCGGGCGCGCAGGGGCCGGGTGTGGGGCACGTCCGCCAGCAGCGCGCCCAGCGTCACGACGGCGTCCACGTCGCGCGCGTCGGCCGCCGTGAACAGCTCCTCGAGGAACGCGCGCCACCGCACGTTCGGCTCCACGCCGACGGCGAGGAGCACACGCACCCCGTCCGGCGGGGCAGCCTCGCCCGCGACGGGCCGACCCTCACGGTCCAGGAGCGCCTCGTGCAGGGTGACCGCCGGCCAGTCCAGCGTCCCCAGCCCGTCGGCGTCGCGCCGGACCAGGGGTCGAGTGACCTGGTAGTCGTAGAACTCGCCGTCGCACACCCGTCCCGCGTCCGCCGCGTCCCACTGCTCCCGCAGCGCGCCCAGGGCCCCGGTCGCGGCCTCCCCGGCGTCGTTCCACCCCTCGAAGGCCAGCAGCAGGACCGTGGGGGCCCGCCGCCCGGCCTCGAGCGCGTCCACGGTCGCCGTCAGGTGGGTCCGCAGCGGGCCCAGGACGTCGTCCGGCTGGTCCTCGGAGGTAGCGTCGGTCATGGCGGCCAGCCTAGACACGGCCCGACGACGGGGTCACGGCCCGCGACCCGCCCGGCACACCCCGGCGGCGGCGCTCGATAGGATGCACTCCATGCCCCGCCACCCCGCGCCCGCCCCGGACGACCGTGCCCGCCGCCTGCCGCGCGCCGTCCTGTGGGACATGGACGGCACCCTCGTGGACACCGAGCCCCTGTGGAACGCCGTCCAGCGCCGGCTGGTGGTCGAGCACGGCGGCACCTGGTCGGAGGACCTGGCCGCCTCCCTCGTGGGACGCCCCCTCGACGAGGGAGCGCGCCGCCTGCAGGAGGCCGGTCTGGACCTGCCCGTGCAGCGGATCATCGACCTGACGATGGACGAGGTCGTCCAGGGGGTCGTCGGCGGGGTGCCGTGGCGGCCGGGCGCCCGGGAGCTGCTCGTCGCGCTCGCCGAGGCCGGCGTGCCGGGCGCCCTCGTGACGATGTCCCATGCCCCACTGGCCCGCGCACTGGCCGAGCGGGCGCCGGCGGGCACGCTGGACGTCGTCGTCTCGGGGGACATGGTCTCCCGGGGCAAGCCCGACCCGGAGGCGTACCAGCTGGGCCTGCAGCTGCTGGCCGAGCGGACACCGGGGCTGACGGCCGCCGACTGTGTGGCGGTCGAGGACTCCCCGGTGGGCGTCGGCGCGGCCGTGGCCGCGGGCCTGCCGACGGTCGGCGTGCCCAGCGTGCTGCCGCTGCCGGCGGGGCTCGCGACCGTCGAGTGGACGACGCTCGCCGGCCGCACGCCGGCCGACCTCGCCGCGGTCCGTCGGATCGCCGCCGCGCGCAGGCCCGGGGCGGACGAGCCCGGATGAGCGGGCCCGCCTCCGTCCGGCTGGGCACGATCGCCGGCGCGCCGGTGCGCCTGTCCTGGTCCTGGCTCCTGATCGCCGCGGTCATCACCCTCGCGTTCGGCCCGCAGATCCAGCGCGCGCTGCCCTCGCTCGACGGCGGCGCCTACGGGGTCGCCCTGGGGTACGCCGTGCTCCTGGCCCTCTCCGTCCTGGTCCACGAGGCCGCCCACGCCCTCACCGGCCGCGCCTTCGGCCAGCGCACCGAGGAGATCGCGCTCACCCTGTGGGGCGGGCACACCCAGTTCCGCAGCCCGTCCGCCCGACCGCTGGACACGGTCCTCACCGCGATGGCCGGCCCCGCCGCGAACCTCGTGCTCGCGGGCCTCGCCCATCTGGCGGCCCGCGCCGTGCCCGGCCCGTCCGTCCCCGCCCTGCTGCTCGAGGTCACGGTGTGGGCCAACCTCCTCCTGGCCGCGTTCAACGCGCTGCCGGGCACCCCGCTCGACGGCGGCCGCATGGTCGAGTCCGCCGTCTGGGCCGCCACCGGCTCCCGGGCCCGTGGCGTCGAGGCGGCCGGCTGGGCCGGGCGCGTCGTCGCGGTGGGCGTCCTCGCGGCGGTGTTCGGCCCCCCGACCCTCGCGGGCCGCGCGCCGGACCTGTTCGTCGTCGTCCTGGCGGCCTGGGTCGCCCTCACGCTGTGGCGGGGCGCGGACGACGCCGTGCGCCACGGGCGCTGGAGCCGCCGGCTGGAGACCCTGCGGCTCGAGCAGGTCGAGGCGCCCGCCATCGCCCTGCCCGAGCACCTCTGCGTCGCCGAGGCCCTGGCCCAGGCGGACGGCGGCCGCCGCGCCGTCGTGGCCGTGGACGGGGCCGGTCGGCCCCGCGGCGTGCTGGACCACACGGCCGCGGCGGGCCTGACCCCGGCGCGCCGCACGACCACCGCCCTGGCCGCGGTCGCCGTCGCCCTGGCTCCGGAGGCCGTCCTCGTCCGCGACGACGTCCCCGCCGCCGGTCCCGACCTGGCCTCCCGCCTGGCCGACCCCCAGACCCCCGTGTGGGTGCTGACCGACGCGCACGGCCTCGTGCGCTCCGTGGTGCCCCGCGAGACGATCCTCGCCGCCGTCGACGCGACGCGGCGTCCCTGAACCGAAGGAGCCCCCCATGACCGAACCCACCGGCGTGAGCGCGCGCCGCGGCCCCCTGCGGGCCGGCCAGCGCGTGCAGATCAAGGACGCGAAGGGCCGCCTCAACACGATCACCCTGCTGCCCGGCGGGGAGTTCCACAGCTACCAGGGCGTGCTGCGGCACGACGACCTGATCGGCGGCTTCGAGGGCGTCGTGGTCGAGAACTCGGCCGGCCAGCCGTACCAGGTGCTGCGCCCCCTGCTGAACGACTTCGTCCTGTCCATGCCCCGCGGCGCCACGGTGGTCTACCCGAAGGACGCGGCGCAGATCGTGCAGCAGGCGGACATCTTCCCGGGCGCCGTCGTGGTCGAGGCCGGCGTGGGCTCCGGCGCCCTGTCCATGTCCCTGCTGCGCGCCGTGGGCGACCACGGTCGCCTGCACTCCTACGAGCGCCGCCCGGAGTTCGCGGACGTCGCCCGGGCCAATGTGGAGGCCTTCTTCGGCGCCGAGCACCCCGCCTGGTCGGTGCACCTCGGCGACGCGCAGGAGGAGATGCCCAAGGTCCACGAGCCGGGCTCCGTGGACCGGGTGGTCCTGGACATGCTGGCCCCCTGGGAATGCCTCGACGCCGTCGCCGAGGTCCTGGCCCCCGGCGGTGTGTGGCTGAACTACGTGGCCACCGCCACCCAGCTCTCCCGCGTGGCCGAGGCCATCCGGGACTCGGGCCGCTTCACGCAGGTCGAGGCCAACGAGACCCTCGTGCGCGGCTGGCACCTGGACGGGCTCGCCGTGCGCCCCGACCACCGCATGGTCGCGCACACCGGCTTCCTCCTCACGGCCCGCCGCCTGGCCTCGGGCGAGGAGGCGCTGCGCCTGAAGAAGCGCTCCAAGGTCTCCGAGTTCAAGGCCGAGGACGTCGAGGCCTGGCAGCCGGCCGACGAGGCCCGGTGGACGCCCGAGGCCCTCGGCGAACGGCCGGTCACGGACAAGAAGGCGCGCAAGGCGGCGAAGGAGGCCCGCCTCATGGCCGCGCGGTCACGCGCCGCCGAGCAGGGCGTGGACGCGTACGGTGGGAGGACCCCGACCGGGGAGCAGGACTGAGTGGACGGAGCACCGGTGGACCACCACGCGCAATCAGGCACGGAGCACGCCGAGCAGCGCCTCGCCGAGGCGCGGGAGCTGCTGCGGCAATCCCAGGCCGAGGCCGAACGGCTGCGGCACCAGCTGCAGTCCGCCCAGCGGCACGCCGCCGGCCTGAGCGAACGCCGTCGGGCCGCCGAGGCCCAGACGCAGACGGCCGCCCGCAACAACCGGCGCATGGTCGAGCTGCTCGAGGCCACGCGCGCCGAGATCGCCACGCTCAAGGAGAACCTGGACGCCGTCACGCATCCGCCGTTCACCTTCGCCACCCTCGAGGCCGTCCACGCCCCGCGCGAGCCCGAGGAGGGCGTGGAGACCGGCGCCGTGGTGCGCGGGGGAGCGGACGTCGTGCAGAACGGCCGGCGGCTGCGCGTGACGGTCTCCCCGCTGCTCGACGCCGCCCGCCTCACCCCCGGCGCCCAGGTGCTGCTGGACGAGTCCAGCTCGATCGTCGGCGTCGCCCCGGGCACGGGGTCGGGTCAGCTGCTGCGCGTCAAGGAGGCGCTGCCCGACGGCGGCCTCGTCCTGGCCGGCACGGCGGACGAGGAGCGCGTGGTGCGGCGCGCGCCCGCGCTGGAGGGCGTCGACCTGCGCCACGGGGACGCCGTCACCGTGGACGCCCGCGTCGAATGGGCGCTGCGGCGGGTCGAGCTGTCCGAGGTGGACGAGGTGCTGCTGGAAGAGGTCCCGGACGTCACGTTCGAGGACATCGGCGGCCTCGGCCCGCAGATCGACCGGATCCGCGAGGCCGTCGAGATCCCGTTCCTGCACCCCGAGGTCTACCGCGAGCACGGCCTGCGCGCCCCCAAGGGGATCATGCTGTACGGCCCGCCCGGCACCGGCAAGACCATGCTCGCCAAGGCCGTGGCCAACGCCCTCTCGGTTCGCAGCGCGGACGGCGAGCGCTCGTTCTTCCTCAACGTCAAGGGGCCCGAGCTGCTGAACAAGTACGTGGGCGAGACCGAGCGGCAGATCCGCGTCATCTTCGACCGGGCCCGCGAGAAGGCCGACGCCGGCTTCCCCGTGGTCATCTTCTTCGACGAGATGGAGTCGCTGTTCCGCACGCGCGGCTCCGGCGTCTCCTCGGACGTGGAGACCACGATCGTCCCGCAGCTGCTCACCGAGATCGACGGCGTCGAGGCCCTCGAGAACGTGATCGTCATCGGCGCCTCCAACCGCGAGGACATGATCGACCCGGCCGTGCTCCGCCCCGGCCGACTGGACGTGAAGATCCGCGTGGACCGTCCCGACGCCGCCGGCGCCGCGGAGATCATGGCCAAACACCTCACCGCGGACGTGCCCCTGCACGCCGACGACGTCGTCGCGGCCGGCTCCGCGGACGCGGCCCGCGCGACGCTCATCGCCCGGACGGTCGCCGCCCTCTACGACCGCGGCGCGGACACCGCGCTGGCGGAGCTGACGGACGTGTCCGGCACGACCCACGCCCTGCACCTGGCCGACCTCGTCTCGGGCGCCGTGGTGGCCGACGTCGTGGACCGCGCCAAGCGGCACGCGGTGCGCGACTACCTGGCCGCCGGCCAGGCCCCGGCCGCGCTCGGCGTCCGCGAGGGCCACCTGCGCGAGGCCGTGGCCGCGGTGCTGGAGGACCAGACGGACCTCCTGGCCACGGTCGCGCCCGCCGAGTGGGCGCGCACCTCCGGCTGGCGCGGTCCTCGGCTGCGCTCGCTGCGCATGGTCCGGGGGGTCGAGGCATGAGCGCGTTCGGCCGCGGGGCCGCGGACGGCTTCGCCCGGGCCGTCGACGTCGGCCCGACCCCCGCCTTCGAGGGCCAGCGCCGGCTTTTCCACGGCGCGGCCGTTCCCCCGAACGGGCGGGACGCCGCCGGCTGGGGCGTGCACCGGGTGATGGGCACGGAGACCGAGTTCGGCATCCACGCGCCGGCCAACCCGGGGGCGCACCACAGCGTGCTCTCGGTCGAGCTCGTGAACGCGTACGCGGACCTGGCGACCCGGTCCGGCTCGGCGGTGGCCGGCACGGAGTGGGACTACACGGGGGAGTCGCCGCTCGTGGACGCCCGCGGCTGGCGGCTGCCGCGTTCGGCGGCGCACCCCTCGCAGCTGACCGACGAGGCGCTCGTGGGCCCGGACGGGGAGCCCGTGCACCTGCTGCTGTCCACCGTGCTGGCCAACGGCGCGCGCTGGTACGTGGACCACGCCCACCCGGAGTACTCGTCGCCGGAGACGACCACCCCGCGGGACGCCATGGTGTGGGACGCCGCCGGGGACCTGGTCGCCCAGGCGGCGGCCGAGCACATCGGCCAGGCCGAGGGCGCCCCGGAGGTGCTGGTCTACAAGAACAACGTGGACGGCAAGGGCCAGTCCTACGGCGCGCACGAGAACTACCTCGTGGCCCGGTCCCTCGACTTCGAGGAGCTCACCGCCGTCCTGCTGCCGTTCTTCGCGGCGCGGCAGGTGCTCGTGGGCGCGGGCCGCGTGGGACTCGGCCCGGCGGGGGAGCGGCCGGGCTTCCAGCTGTCCCAGCGGGCCGACTACTTCGAGGAGCCCGTGGGCCTGGAGACCACGATCCACCGGCCGATCGTCAACACGCGGGACGAGCCGCACGCCCGCCCCGAGGCCTACCGCCGGCTCCACGTGATCATCGGCGACGCGACGCTGAGCCAGCACGCCACGTGGCTGCGGATGGGCATGACCGCGCTCGTCCTCGCGATGGCCGAGGCCGGGACGGCGCCCCGGCTCACCCTGGACGACCCGGTGGCCGCGTTGCAGACGATCAGCCACGACCCGGGCCTGCGGGCCACGGTGCCCCTGCTCGAACGCACCGCGGACGGCCCCGTGCGCCGGCACTGGACCGGGCTGCAGATCCTGCGGTCCTACCTGGACGCGGCCCGCGCCCACTGCGCCGCCTTCGGGGCGGCGGATCCGCAGACGCGCGAAGTGCTGGACGCCTGGGCCGTCGACCTCGACGACGCCACCGCGGATCCGCTGTCCCTGAGCGACCGCGCCGACTGGGCGGCCAAGCTGCGCGTCCTCGAGGGCCTGCGGGCCCGCACGGGCGCGGACTGGACCGACCCCCGCCTCGCGATGGTGGACCTGCAGTACGCCGACCTCCGCCCGGCCCGCTCCCTGCACCGCCGCCTCGTGGCCGCCGGCGCCCTCCGGACGCTCGCCGATGAGGCGGAGATCCGTGCCGCCGTCGCCACGCCGCCGCGGGCCACCCGCGCGTGGACCCGCGGCAACCTCGTGGGCCGCCACGGTGACCGCGTGGCCGGCGCCGCGTGGGAGACGCTGCTGCTGCGCGGGGCGGGGGAGCGGGTGCACCGGCTGCACCTGGCCGAGCCGCTGGTCGGCGCCGCCGTGGACCTGCCCGGCTGGTGGGAGGACGCCGCCGCGCCCCGGCCCGACGACGAGGCGCTCGTGGCCACGCTGGCGCCGCTGTTCGGCGCACGGGCCTGAGGCGGGGGCGGGCGCTCAGCCCGTGACGGCCGCGCGCACGCGGCCCAGCAGGGCGTCCGCCCGCGCGACGAGACGGTCCGCCCGGTCGACGTCGGTGCGCAGGACGCCCTCCAGGCCCTCGTCGCGGAGGGGGCCCAGGTTGGTCTCGAGGGTCACCGCGGCGGCGGTGAGGCCGCCCCGGACGCAGCCGAGCGCCGCACCGACGTCGGAGAGCACGTTCGGGTTCGCCGCGTCCAGCACACGCTCGGCCAGGTCCAGTGCACGCGCGGCGGCATCGACGATCCCGCGGGGTGGCCGGACGGCCTCGGCCAGGGCGGCCTGGATCGCGGCCGAGCGCCGGGCCCGGTCCTCCGGGGTGTCGCGGGGCAGCCCGAACGCCTCGGCCACGGCGCCGAAGCCCCGCTCGTCGCCGTCGGCGAGGCCGAGGCACGCCGCGATCAGGCCCTCCGATGCCCGGGCGTCCTCCTCGGCTGCGCTGAACCGGGCCGCCATGGCCAGCAGTCCGGCGCCCTCGGCGACCGCCAGCGCGCCCGTCGCGCCGCCACCGGGGGTGGGCTCGCCGGAGGCGAGGCGGCCCAGATAGCTCTCGATGCTCTCGTCGCGGATCATGCCCCCACGGTGCCAGACCGGGCCCGACCGCGGCCCGCCCTCAGGCGCGCTCCCAGGACGCGACCGGCCCCGGGACGATCGTGAACAGCGGGTGCACGTCGGGGACGGGCGTGTCCGACCACTGTTCGAGCCAGGCGGGGCTGCGCGCGGCCAGCTTGGCGCACAGGTGACGCCACTCCAGGTCGCGCTGGCCCGTGGTGGCCGGGATCGGTGCGAGACCGGCGGGCGGGATGCGCACGGCGCCGTCGGGGGCGGGGCACGGCCGGTCGATCCGGGAGTGATCGAAGCGATAGCCGCGCGCCGTGGCCTCGGCCTCGAGGCCGGAGAGGAACGCACCGACGGCGCCGGACGGGTCCGGGTGCTCCCGGAACCTCAGCAGCTGCGGGTGGTCCCGATATCCGCGCGTGCGGCCGGCCAGGACGGCCTGCGCGAGCAGGGCCTCGCGCCAGGCGCCCGTCAGGCCCTGGCGGTCGAGGTGGCGGGGATGAAGGGTCCACAGGCGCATGCCCCCATCCTGCCAGCGTGGGGCAACCCGGGGACGTGGGGCTGAAACGTGGCCCGCGCGTGGGGCAGGATGGGTGGACGCGGACGGAGCACACCGACCCGCGTCGACGCACGAGGAGGCCACCATGTCCCAGGAGCAGATCCGCCCACGCCCGTCCGGCGGCGACGACGAGACCGGCGCCGCGGCGGGCCAGGCGCACGTGAAGCCCGCGGCCCAGGACCAGGGCCTGGACAGCCTGCTGGACGAGATCGACTCGGTGCTGGTGTCCAACGCCGAGGAGTTCGTCAAGGGCTTCGTCCAGAAGGGCGGCCAGTGACCGACGCGGACCGCGCCCGCCGGATCCTCGGGCTGGAGACGGAGTACGGCGTCCAGCATTGGAACCCGCAGGGGCGCCCGCTCAGTCCCGAAGAGGTCGTCCGCTACCTCTTCCGGCCCGTCGTCGAGTGGGGGAGGTCCTCGAACGTGTTCGTGGCCAACGGCTCCCGGCTCTATCTCGACGTCGGCTCCCACCCCGAGTACGCGACCGCCGAGTGCTCGACGCTCGACGAGCTCATCGCCTCGGACGGGGCGGGGGACCTGCTGCTGCACGACCTCGTGGTCCAGGCCGAGGAGCGCATGGCCGCGGACGGGGTCGGCGGCCGGATCCACCTCTACCGCAACAACGCCGACTCCTCGGGCAGCTCCTACGGCTCCCACGAGAACTACCTGCTGCGCCGGCGCACCGAGTACCGGCGGCTCACCGAGGCGCTCGTCCCGTTCCTCGTCTCCCGGCAGATCCTCGTGGGCGCGGGCCGCGTCGTGCCCGCCGGCACGTGGCCCGAGGGCGAGGGCCCGGCCCACTTCGCGTTCTCCCAGCGCGCCGACTTCGTGCAGGACGGCGTGTCCTCCTCCACCACGCGGTCCCGGCCGATCATCAACACGCGGGACGAGCCGCACGCGGACGCCTCCGAGTACCGGCGCCTCCACGTGATCGTGGGGGACACGAACCTCTCCGAGCACACCCACCTGCTGCGCTTCGGCGCCACCGACCTGCTGCTGCGGATGATCGAGGCGGGCTTCCCGCTCGGGGACCGCGTCGTCGCCCACCCCACCCGCGCGGTGCGGCAGATCTCCCACGACCTCACCGGCACGGCCCGCATCGCGCTCCGGGAGGGGGAGGCCTCCGCCCTCGAGCTGCAGGAGCACTACCTCGAGCGGGCCCGCGCCTTCGTCGCCGCGGAGGGTGCCCACCACGACCGGGTGGGGGAGGTCCTCACCCTGTGGGGCGAGGTGCTCGACGCCGTCCGCACCGGTGACCGGTCCCGCATCGAGGACCGCATCGACTGGGCGATCAAGCTGCGCCTGCTGGAGGACTACCGGGCCCGCCACGACCTGGGTTGGGACGCGCCCCGCCTCGCCCAGCTGGACCTGGCCTTCCACGACATCGACCCCGACCGGGGGCTGTTCCGCCTGCTGCTGCGGCGCGGCGCCGTCGCGCGCCTGCTGCCCGAGGACGCCGCCCGGTCCGCCGTGGAGACCGCCCCGCCCACCACCCGGGCCCGCGTGCGCGCGGACTTCGTGGCCCGCGCCCGGGAGCGCGGCCTGGACTACGCCGTCGACTGGACGACCCTGAAGCTCACCGACCATCCGCTGCACGCGATCGTGACGAAGGACCCGTTCGACACGTCGTCGGCCGCCGTCGACCGGCTGTTCGAGCGGATCGCCTGACAGCGCGCGTCCAGGACGCGCCGTTAGGGTGACCCGCATGAGTTCGTTCGAGACCCCCCAGCCCCCGACGGCCCGCCGCCGTCGCCGCCTGCTGCCGCTGCTGTCCCTCGGCGCCGCAGGCCTGATGCTGGCCACCGCCTGCGCCACCGGCGACGACGGCGCGGACCAGCCCCACAGTGACACCGCGTCGGCCTCCACGTCGGCCGCCCCCGAGCGGGCGGCCGTCGGCGAGGGCCAGGGGGAGCCGGACGCCCTGACGGGTGTCACCTTCACGGAGGGCGACGGCGGGGCGCCGACGGTCGAGATCGACGGGGAGATCGACACCGACCAGCCCACCACGCGCGTGCTGACCGCCGGCGAGGGGGAGCAGGTGCAGGAGGGCGACGTCCTGAAGATGTCGATCGCCGTCGTCGATCCGGCCAGCGGCGAGGTGGTCGCCGAGAACTTCAGCGGCGAACCGGAAGCCGTGCCCGTGGACGACCAGCTCAAGTCCATGAACCCGGAGATCCACGAGATGCTGGTGGGCAACGGCGCCGGCACGATCGTCGCCGCGTACAGCCCCGAGTACGACGTCTCCGTCCCGCAGACCGAGAGCGCGTCGCCGAGCGCCTCCCCCTCCACCCAGACGCAGCCCGCCCAGCTGTTCGTCTACAAGATCGACGCCATCCTGCCGAAGCAGGCCGAGGGCGAAGAGGTGACCGAGCGGGACGAGCGCCTGCCCGACGTCACCGTGGACGAGGAGAGCGGCCGGCCGAGCATCGCGAAGCCCGACGGCGAGGCGCCCCAGGAGCTGGTGGTCCAGCCCCTGATCGAGGGCGAGGGCCGCGAGGTCGGCGCGGACGACACCGTGACCGTGCAGTATGAGGGCGTGACGTGGTCCGACGGTGAGGTCTTCGACTCGTCCTGGGAGACGGGTCAGGCCATCACGTTCTCCCTCAACCAGGTCATCGAGGGCTGGAAGGAGGGTCTGGCCGGCCAGAAGGTGGGCTCGCGCGTCCTCCTGTCGATCCCGGCCGAGAAGGCCTACGGTGAGCAGGGCAGCCCGCCGGACATCGGCGAGAACGAGCCCCTGCTGTTCGTGGTGGACATCCTGGACGCCCAGGCGTCCGCCACCCCGTCGGCGAACTGACCCCGTCCACGAGAACCCAAGAGGAGAGCACCGTGTCCTTCGGACAGCGCGACTACGACCGCACCAAGCCCGAGATCGACTTCCCGGGCGAGACCCCGCCCACCGAGCTCGTGGTGGAGGACCTGATCGAGGGCTCCGGCCCGGCCGTCGAGGCCGGCTCCCGCGTGCAGGTCCACTACGTGGGCGTGGCCTGGTCCACCGGCGAGGAGTTCGACGCCTCGTGGAACCGCGGCACCCCGCTGCCCCTGACCGTCGGCGTCGGCCAGGTCATCGCCGGCTGGGACCAGGGCCTGCTCGGCATGAAGGTCGGCGGCCGCCGCCGCCTCGAGATCCCGCCGCACCTGGGCTACGGCGCCCGCGGCGCCGGCTCCGCGATCGGGCCGAACGAGACGCTCATCTTCGTCTGCGACCTCGTCTCGGTCGACTGACCCCGGGCCCCGTGACCCCACCCGCCCCGCGGCGCGCCGGCGACGAGGCCGCCGAGCGCATCATCTCGCTGCTGTGGCTGCTGCTCTCGGCACCGCACGGTCTCGAGCGTGACCGGATCCGACGGCAGGTCGTCGGCTATGAGGGGCTCACGGACGCCGCCTTCGAGAAGCTCTTCCAGCGGGACCGCCGCGTGCTGCGCGCCGTGGGGGTCCCGCTGGAGACGCTCGAACCCGCGGGCTTCGACGAGGGCGAGGCGGGGGTGCGGCACCGCGTCGTCCGCGATGCGCTGCTGCTGCGCGACCTCGACCTGACCGTGGACGAGCGCCGCGCCCTCGTGCGGGCGCGGCGCCTGTGGGGCGACTCGCCGCTGCGCGCCGACGTCGTCCGCGCCGTGGGCCTGCTGTTCCAGCCGGCCACCGACCTCACGGGCGACGACGAGCTGGCCGGGTACCACACCCTCATGCCCCGGGCCGACCCCCGGCTCGAGGCCCTCACCCAGGCCGTGGCCGACGAGGCCGTGCTGCGCTTCCCCTACCGCGACGCGCGGGGGCGGGCCACCCGGCGCACCGTGCGGGCCTGGTTCCTCACCCTCGTGCGCGGCCGCTGGTACCTCACCGGCTGGGACCTCGACCGCGGCGCCGAGCGCAGCTTCCGGCTCACCCGGATGGAGGGGGAGCCGCGCCGCGTCG
>NZ_JXSP01000042.1:0-10972 GCF_000946635.1 Micrococcus sp. MS-ASIII-49 | reverse complement strand
CCGCTCCCCACACGAAGGGCCCCCCCCCCCCGGGGGGGCCCCCCCCCCCCCTACTGCAAGGAGCAACAGCCGGGCCGTGCCCTCGGCCGCGCACCCGGACCTGACCGACCGCGTCCGCGCGGGCCTGGCCGCCGCGGCGGAGACCCACGCCGGTCCCGCCGACCCGGCCCTGCTCGAGGTGGCGCTCGCCGCGCCCGTCCGGCGCCGCGCCCGCGACTCGAGCGAGGACCTCGTGGGCCGCCTGCTGGACATCGTGGGGCTGGCCAACCGGGCCGGTGGGGTGGACCGGGCGGAGCTGCGCGCGCGTCTCGGGGTCACCGACGAGCGCCTCGACGCCGACCTCGAGACGCTGCGCTACTGCGGCATGCCCGAGCGCGACTTCCCCGGCTTCCAGTTCGAGGTGGCGGAGGTGGCCGGCCGCGTCCACGTGGAGCGCGCCGCCGACCTGGCCGGTCCCGTGCGGCTGACGCGCCCCGAGGCGCACAGCCTCGTGGCCGCCCTGCAGACGGTCGCGGACCTGCCGGTGCTGGACGAGGCCGACCGCGAGGCCGCTCGCTCCGCCCAGCGCCGGATCCGCGCCGCGGTCCTGGACGCGGGGGCCCCGGATGCGGACGACGCGGACGACGCCGCCCTCCGGGAGGCCGAGGCGCACACCGCCGGCGAGCCCCCGGTCGCCGTCGCCGCCCACTGGGACGTGGCCGTGGACCCCGCGACGGTGCGCACCCTGCTGGCCGCCGTGGCGGAGCGGGCCGTCGTGCACCTGACCTACCGCTCCGTGCATGCCGATGCCCTCACCGAGCGGGACGTGGAGCCGCTGGCCCTGGTGCAGGACGGGGCGCGCCTCTACCTGCAGGCGTGGTGCCGTCGCGCCGAGGACCACCGGGTGTTCCGGGTGGACCGGATCAGCGCGCCCGCACCCACGGGGGAGACGTTCGCGCCCCGGGCTCGGCCCGCGCGCTGGCGGGTCCATCCCGACGACGCCGCGGGGGTGCCGGTGCTGCTGCGCTGGGCCCATCCCGTCCGCGACGCGGCCGCCGGCTACCGCCCGGACGCCCAGGCCGACCTGCCCGACGGCGACCGGCTCACCCGGGTGCATCTGACCGACGCCGCCGTGGCGGCCGCGCTGGTCGGACGCCACGGCGGCGCCGTCGAGGTGCTGGCCCCCGCCGACCTCCGGACGTCCGTGGCGGACGCGCTGGGCGATGCCCTCGCGGCCCTGCCGGCGCGGTAGCCTGGACCCCGGAACCCCATCGAAAGGACCCTTCATCATGGCTGGACTCCAGGGCTGGCAGCTCGTCATCATCATCCTGCTCGCGATCCTGCTCTTCGCGGCGCCGAAGCTGCCCGCGATGGCCCGCAACCTCGGCCAGTCGATGCGCATCTTCTCCTCCGAGGTGAAGCAGATGCGCACCGAGGGCAAGGGCACCACGGACGAGCGCTCCGGCGCCGGTTCCACCGCCGCGGACGAGCCGGTCGAGGGCCGCGTCGTCGAGCGTGACGAGACCGACCCGCGCGACCCGCGCTGAGCCGGAAGGACCCCCACCCGATGACCGAGGTCGACGAGGTCGCCCGCCGCACCCGGCGCCGCCGGAAGCGGCGGGACAACCCCACCGGCGAGATGCCGCTGCGCGAGCACCTCACGGAGCTGCGCAACCGACTGCTGAAGTCGGCGCTCGCCGTCGCGGTCGGCATGGTGATCGGCTTCCTCGTCTACCAGCCGGTCATGGCGGAGCTGTTCCGCCCGGTCAAGGAGATCGCCAGCCAGGGACACACGGCGGCCGTCGCCTATGACACGGTGGCCTCGCCGTTCGACCTCATGCTCAAGGTCAGCATGTTCATCGGGCTCATCCTGTCCAGCCCGGTCTGGCTCTACCAGATCTGGGCATTCATCGTGCCGGGTCTGAAGAAGGCCGAGAAGAAGTACGCCCTGGGCTTCATCGCCGCGGCCGTGCCCCTGTTCATCTTCGGCATCGCGCTGGGGTGGCTCGTGATGCCGCAGGCCGTCCAGTTCTTCGTGGGCTTCACTCCCGAGGGCGGCGCGAACCTCCCGACGGCGTCGGTGTACATCAGCTTCGTCACGCGTCTCTACCTCGCGTTCGGCGTGGCCATGGTCCTGCCGGTGCTGCTGGTGGGACTGAACATGCTCGGCATCCTGCCGGGCCGCACGATCGTCCACCACTGGCGCATCACCGTCTTCGTGATCATGCTGATCGCCGCGATCGCCGCCCCCGGTGCGGACGCCATCTCCATGTTCTACATGGCGATCCCGCTCGTCGTCCTCTTCGGCGTGGCCATCGTCCTGTGCCTGTGGGGGGACCGTCGTCGTGACCGCCGCTCGGGGCAGCGCGAGGTGGACGTCGAGGCGGAGCTCGCCGAAGGCCCGAAGCCGCTCGATCAGATCTGAGCGTCGTACGCGGCGGCCCTCCCGCCCGGACGCACGACCACGACGGCGTCCGGACCCGCCAGTAGGGTGGGGCCATGGCCCACCATCCCGCGTCCGCGACCCCGCACGACGAACCCGAGCTGAGCCCGGCGGGGCGCTACGCCCGTGCCCGGGCGGCCCGGCACCATGCCGGCTCCGAGCTCGGCCGGTTCGCCGCACGCGTGGGCTTCCCCCTCGACGACTTCCAGCGCCGCGCGTGCGCCGAGGTCGAGGACGGCCACGGCGTCCTCGTCGCGGCGCCCACCGGTGCCGGCAAGACGGTGGTCGGCGAGTTCGCCGTCCACCTGGCCCTGGCCCGCGGCACGAAGGCGTTCTACACCACCCCCATCAAGGCCCTCAGCAACCAGAAGCACGCGGACCTCGCCCGCGTGCACGGCGCGGAGAACGTCGGCCTGCTCACGGGGGACACCTCCGTCAATCCGGACGCGCCCGTCGTCGTGATGACCACCGAGGTGCTGCGCAACATGCTGTACGCGCAGTCGGACACCCTCATCGACCTCGGCTTCGTCGTCATGGACGAGGTCCACTACCTCGCCGACCGGTTCCGGGGACCGGTGTGGGAGGAGGTCATCATCCACCTGCCCGAGCACGTGCAGCTGATCTCCCTGTCCGCCACGGTGTCCAACGCCGAGGAGTTCGGCGCCTGGCTCGACACGGTCCGGGGCGCCACCACCGTGATCGTCTCGGAACACCGGCCGGTGCCGCTGTGGCAGCACATCATGGCCGGGGGCCGGCTCTACGACCTGTTCGCCGAGGACATCGCCTTCGAGGACGCCGCGGACCGGGACGGGGAGGCCCTGCTCAACCCCGAGCTCAAGCGCCTGGGGGAGGAGGCCGAGCGCCGGTTCCAGCGCGCCGACTGGGGGCGCCCCGGGCGGCAGCAGCACCGCGACGGGCGCGGGGGCGGCACGAAGGGGCGGGCCAGGGGCGGCCGGCACACGGGTCGCGACGGCGGCCGGGGCCGGACCGGCTCGTCCGCACTGGACCGGGAGCGGCCGGTCTCCGGTCGGCCGGGCGGTCACGACGGCGGCCCGCGGCGCGGACCGCGGCTGTCCACGTCGCGTCCGGAGATGATCCGGGTCCTCGACCGCGACGGGCTGCTGCCATGCATCACCTTCATCTTCTCCCGGACCGGCTGCGACGCCGCCGTGGAGCAGTGCCTGCGGGCCGGGCTCGACCTCACCACGGCGCGGGAGAAGGCGCTCGTGGCCGAGCGGGTCGAGGAGGCGGCGCGCCTGCTGCCCGTCGAGGACCTGGAGATCCTCGGGTTCTGGGCGTGGCGGGACGGCCTGTCCCGGGGCTTCGCGGCCCACCACGCCGGCATGCTGCCCCCGTTCAAGGAGGCCGTCGAGGACCTGTTCACCGCCGGCGCGCTCAAGGCCGTGTTCGCCACGGAGACCCTCGCCCTCGGCATCAACATGCCGGCCCGCTCCGTGGTGATCGAGAAGCTGGTCAAGTTCAACGGCGAGAACCACGTCGACATCACGCCGGGGGAGTACACCCAGCTGACGGGCCGGGCGGGCCGCCGCGGCATCGACGTCGAGGGCCACGCCGTGGTGATGTGGCGTCCCGGGCTGGACCCGGCCGCCGTCGCGCGCCTGGCCTCGCGCCGCACGTACCCGCTGCGCTCCTCGTTCCGGCCCACCTACAACATGTCCGCTAATCTGCTGGCGCAGGTCGGCGCGGAGCAGGCGCGGGGCATCCTCGAGTCCTCGTTCGCCCAGTTCCAGGCGGACCGCTCCGTGGTGGGCCTGGCCCGCGAGCTCCGTTCGAAGCAGGCCAGCCTCGAGAAGTACGAGGAGGCCATGCAGTGTCACCTCGGCGACTTCGCCGAGTACCTCACCCTGCGCAAGGAGCTCGCGGCCGCGGAGAAGTCCGGCTCGCAGGGACGCCGTCGAGCCCACCTGGCCGCCGTGAAGGACTCGCTCGCGAACCTCGCGGTCGGGGACGTCGTCGAGCTCGATGCCGGCCGCTCACTCGGCCGGGCCGTCGTCGTGTTCCCCGCCGGCAACCCCCAGAATCCGCGCGTCGGCGTCGTCACGGACAAGGCGCAGCTGCGCCGCATCACGGTGGACGACGTCGCCGGGCCGGTCGAGCCGGTGGCAGGCGCCGCCCTGCCCCAGGTGGTGCAGGTGAAGACGCCCGCGCAGCGCAAGGACGTCGCCGCGCTCATGCGCGAGGCCGTGCGCACGGGCCGCCCGCCCGCCGGAGGCCGCAGCACGGCGGGCTTCCGCCTCCGGGAGGACCCGGCCGCGCCCCGGGTCGAGGAGCTGCGCCGGGCGCTGCGCCGCCACCCGTGCCACGGCTGCCAGGACCGCGAGGAGCACGCCCGCTGGGGCGACCGCTGGTGGGCCATGCGGCGGGAGGTCTCCGTCCTGAGGGAGCGCATCGCGGGCCGCACCAACACCATCGCCCGCACGTTCGACCGCGTGGTCGGTCTGCTGCGCGCCTACGGCTACGTGCAGGAGGACGCGCCCTCACCCCGTGCGGCGCTCACGGAGCGCGGCGGGGCCCTGCGCCGGATCTACGGCGAGCGGGACCTGTTCACCTCGCTGGTGCTGCAGGATCCGGCCATGGACGGCCTGACGCCGGAGGAGTGGGCCGCCGTCGCCGCGCTGCTCGTGTACCAGGGCAAGGGGGAGACCGAGCCCGGACTGGTCCCGATGCCGACCCCCCGGCTCGCGCGCGTCGCGGAGGCCGCCGAGCGCATCGAGGAGCGCCTGCGCACGGACGAGGCCCAGGCCCGGCTCGAGCCGACGCCCCGGACGGACCCCGGGCTGGTGGCACCCATGCACCGCTGGGTGCGGGGCGCCACCCTGCGCCGCACCCTTGACGGCGCGGACCTCGCCGCGGGCGACTTCGTCCGCTGGGCGCGGCAGGTCATCGACGTGCTGGGCCAGCTGGCCAACGTCCCCGGGGACACCCGTCGCAGCCGTGCCTGCCGCCGGGCCGCGGACCTCGTCTCCCGCGGCGTCGTGGCCACCTCGCTGCCGGCGGCCTCGGCGCCGCGCGCGGACGAGGACTGACACGGGCTAGGGTGGGCGGGTGAGCGCACACCTGTTGACCCGCGGCATCATCCACTCGACGACGGACCCGTACGCACAGGCGCTGCTGGTCCGGGACGGGATGATCGCCTGGCTCGGCGCGGACGACTCCGCGGACCGCGTGGCCGACCCGGGTGACGAACGGCGGGACCTCGACGGCGCCGTCGTCGTGCCCGTGTTCGTCGAGCCGCTGGCCCGGCCCGCGGACGCGCGGGACGCGCTGAGCCGCGGCACCGCCGTCGTGACGGTCCTGGCCGGGCCCGAGGACACGGGCGCCGCGCCCGCCGACGAGGACGTCCAGACCGTCGTCTACCGGCACGCCGACCGCGTGGACGCCGAGGCGGCCGGGGTGTGGCTGCCCGTCGGGACCGACACCGACCCCGCCACGCTCACCGGCCTCCTGACGGCCTCGACCCAGGCGGGGGAGCAGGCCTACCTCGTCCCCGACGGCGGTGCGGACGCCGGGCCCGCCGCCCAGGACGTGGCCCTGACCGCCCTGCGCTCGGTCGCGGAGGAACTCGGCACCGCCGCCCTGGGCCGCGTGCGCCATCGGCTCGTGGTCACCCACCCGGTCACCGCCGAGGACCGCGCCTTCCTGGCCGCCGCCGGGGTCAGCGCCACCGTCGTCCCCGACGCGGACGGCGTGCTGCACGCCCCCGTGGCGAGCCTGCTGGCCGACGCCGTCACCGTGTGCCTGGGCGCCGGCCCGGCCGGGGACCCGTGGGCCGCCGTCCGGTCGGCGCTGTCCCACCCCGACCCGGACGAGCGCATCTCCGCCCGCTCCGCCTTCGCCGCCGCGACCCGCACCCCGCTGCGCGCGCTGCCCGACGCTCCGGCGGCACGCCTGTCCGTCGCCCCGCGCCTGAGCGTGTCGGCCCCGGCCGTGTTCGGCGTCTGGGACGCCGACGCGGTCGCTGTGCAGTCGCCGGACGGCCGGGTGGCGGCGTGGAGCACGGACACCCGGGCCGGCACGCCGCTGCTGCCGGCCCTCGACGCCGAGACCGCCCTGCCCCGCTGGCGGGCCACCTGGGTGGACGGCCGGATCGCCGCGGAGGACGTGGCCCGCGACGCTCACGACGCCGCGACGCCGGCCTGAGACCTCCGCTTCCTATACTCGAACGGATGCGATGGCCCGTCCGACCGGCGGGCCGCCCCCACGACCCCGGCCGGAAGGCGAGAACCGCACATGCGCGTGCTGACCATCATCCCCACGTACAACGAGATCGAGTCGCTGCCGCTGACCCTCGGCCGACTCCGTGACGCCGTCCCGGAGTCCGACGTTCTCGTGGTGGACGACGCCTCCCCGGACGGCACCGGCGACTGGGCCGACGCCCGCGCCGCCGAGGACCCCTCCGTGCACGTGCTGCACCGCACCACCAAGGACGGCCTGGGCGGCGCCTACATCGCCGGGTTCCGCTGGGGCCTGGAGCGCGGCTACGACGTCCTGGTCGAGATGGACGCGGACGGCTCGCACCAGCCCGAGCAGCTGCCGCGCCTGCTGGAGGCCGTCCGCACCGCGGACCTGGTGATCGGCTCGCGCCGCGTGCCGGGCGGCAAGATGGTGAACTGGCCGACCTCCCGCAAGATGATCTCGTGGGCCGGCTCCCTGTACCCGCGGATCATGCTCGGCCTCAACCTGACGGACATCACGGCGGGCTACCGCGCCTACCGGGCCGACACGCTCCGTGCGATCGACCTGGACGCGATCGAGTCCAAGGGCTACGGGTTCCAGGTGGACATGACCTTCCGCACGGCCCGGCTCGGCAAGCGGATCGTCGAGGTCCCGATCACGTTCGTGGAGCGTGAGCTCGGCGAGTCCAAGATGAGCGGCGGCATCATCGGCGAGGCCGTGGTCAACGTGACCCGCTGGGGCCTGGCTGCGCGCTGGGAGGGCCTGCGCGCCCGCCTCGGCCTCTGAGGCGCACAGCCCCCGAACGACGACGGGGCCGGATCCATGGCGGATCCGGCCCCGTCGTGCATGGGGGAGCGGCGGGTCAGGCGTCGACGTCCTCGCCGCGGCTGGCGCGCAGCTTGTTGAGCTGGATCTTGTAGGTCTCCTCCAGCTCGTCGAGGCTGCGGCGCTCGCGCAGCATGTCCCAGTGGGTGCGCACGGGCTTGCCCTCGGTCTCAGCCGGCTTCTCGCCGCTGACGAGGAACGCCTCCTTGCCGGTCTTCGAGGTCCAGGTGGCCGGCACGTCTGCCTCCACGGAGAAGGTCACGAACACCTGCTCGCCGTCCTCCGTGCGGTACTCCACCCGCTGCCGGGCGGCGGGCTCGACGCCGGCCTCGGACTCCAGGGACTGCGCGCCCAGGCGCATGCCCCGCAGGCTGCGATCGCTCACGTTTCCTCCTCGTCAGGCCGCGCCGAGGCCCGCGCGGGGGCGCGGGCCGATCGAGGCGCGGCGGGTCGTCCTCACTGATGGAACCATTCAGTGTCCCACAGCATTCCCGTCGGCCTCGCCGGCCGGGCGGGTGCCGGGGGTGCGGCCGGCCGACGGGTCGGGCTCAATCTCCTGCGGCGTGGCCAGGGCCTCGTCGAGCGAGGTCTGCGGCATGTCCTCCGCCGTCACCGCGCCGGCGGTCATCGCGTCCATGACGCCGCTGGCGCGCAGGGCGTCCGCGGTGGTGGGGCGGGACCCACGCGGCCGACGCGCGCGCTCCGGGGTGACGCCGACGTGCTCGGCGCCCGGCTCGCCCGCGCGGTCCCCGGAGTCCCGACGCCGGGGTGCGCGCTCCGGGGTGGGGCGGTCGCCGTCGCCGGGGGCGAACGCCTCACCGAGGCCCTGCAGGGCGCGGGTGAGCTCGGCGGGGACCACGAACATGGTGGTGGCCTGGCCGTCGGCGATCTTGGGCAGGGACTGCAGGTACTGGTAGGCCAGGACCTCGGAGTCGGCGCCGCCGGAGTGGATGGCGTCGAAGACCACCTCGATCGCCTCGGCCTCGGCGTTGGCGCGCAGCACGCGTGCCTGAGCCTCGCCCTCGGCGGAGAGGATCTGGGACTGGCGCTCGCCCTCGGCCGTGAGGATGGCGGCCTGCTTCGTGCCCTCGGCGGTGAGGATGGCGGCGCGGCGGTCGCGCTCGGCGCGCATCTGCTTCTCCATCGAGTCCTGGATGGACATGGGCGGGTCGATGGCCTTGAGCTCCACCCGCGAGACCCGCAGGCCCCAGCGCGTGGTGGCGTCGTCCAGCACGCCGCGCAGCTGGGAGTTGATGGAGTCGCGAGAGGTCAGCGCCTCCTCGAGGTTCATGCCGCCCACGACGTTGCGCAGGGTGGTGGTGGTGAGCTGCTCCACCGCGTGGATGTAGTTGGCGATCTCATAGGTCGCGGCCTTGGCGTCCGTGACCTGGAAGTAGACGACCGTGTCGATGGAGACGACGAGGTTGTCCTCGGTGATCACCGGCTGGGGCGGGAAGGAGACGACCTGCTCGCGCATGTCCACCATCGGGAGCATGCGGTCCACGAACGGGATGATCAGGGTCAGCCCGGCGCTGGCCGTGCGGTTGTACTTGCCGAGGCGTTCGATGTTGGCCGTCCGCGCCTGCGGGATGATCTTGACCGAGGAGGCCACGATCACCGCCGCGAGGACGGCGAGGACGACGAGGACGATGAGGGTTTCCATCGGGGTCCCTTCTTCTGGGGTCGGTGCGGTCGGAACGAGGACGTGGGGCGGCTCAGGCGCCGTCCGCCTCCCAGTCGATGCGGGGGAGCGGGCGGACCACCAGGGTGGCCCCGTCGATGCGCAGGACGGTCACCTCGTCGCCGGGGGCGACCTCGGGCGCCCCGGGCTCGACGCGGGCGGACCAGGTGTCGCCGTCGACGGCGAGCGTGCCGGCGTCGCCGGTGATCGCGCCCTGGGCCGCGACGCGACGCCCCGGGAGCGTGTCCAGGTAGGAGGCGCCGGCGCCGGTGTCCTTGCGCAGGTGGCGCAGGGCGACGGGGCGCACGGCGGCGAGCATCAGCAGGGCGACGGCGGCGAACGCCGCGAGCTGGAGCGCCAGCGGGCCGCCCACGAGCGCGACCACCCCCGCCGCGCCGGCCCCGGCGGCGATCATCAGGAAGACGAGGTCGAGGGTCAGCAGCTCGACGCCGGCCAGGCCGGCGGCCAGCACCAGCCACAGCCAGCCCGCGTTCGCCTCGATCCACTCCATGCGTGCGCTCCCCTCCGTGTCGGGTGCGCGGACGGGTCTGCCGCGCGTCGACGTGTGATCCCCATCCTGCCCTACGCAGTGGCTTTGGACACAGCGTGTCCCCAGGCGGTCCTGGAAGTCGGGAGCTACCGCCCGGTAATGTGAGCTGCATGACATCTTCACCCGTCGCGGTCTCGCCCCTGCTCCAGCCGATCACCCTGGGCCCCCTCACGCTGCCCAACCGGGTGGTCATGGCCTCGATGCACATGGGACTGGAGGACCGGCACGACGACCTGCCGCAGCTGGCGGCGTTCTACGCGGAGCGGGCACGCGGCGGCGTCGGACTCATCGTCACCGGCGGCCTGGGCGTCGTCCCCGAGGGCACGGTGACGCTGGGCGGGGGGATGCTCGCCAGCGAGGAGGACGCGCGCGCCCATCGCGTCGTCACGGACGCCGTCCACGCCGCCGGGGGCAGGATCCTCGCCCAGCTGCTGCACGCGGGACGCTACGCCCCCAGCCCCGACCTGGTCTCGGCCTCCGCGGTGCGAGCGCCGATCTCGCGGCACACGCCCCGGGAGATGACGGCCGCGGACATCGAGCGGACCGTGAACGCGTTCGCACGCGCGGCCACGTTGGCCCTGGAGGCCGGATACGACGGCGTGGAGATCATGGCCTCGGAGGGCTACCTCCTCAACCAGTTCCTCGCCCCGGCGACGAACCGACGCGCGGACGAGTACGGGGGCGACGCCGAGCGCCGACGCCGGTTCCCGGCGGCGGTGGTCGCGGCCGTGCGCGAGGCGCTGGGGGAGCGCGGCGTGCTCTCGGTGCGCACCTCGGCGGCGGACCTGGTCCCCGACGGGCAGACGCGCGCGGAGATCGCGGACACCGCCCGGGCCTTCGAGGCCGCCGGAGCGGACGTCCTGATGACCGGCATCGGGTGGCACGAGTCCCGCGTGCCGACCATCGTGACCTCCGTGCCGCGCGCCGCGTTCCTCGCCGCCTCGGCTGACCTGACCGCCGCCGTCGACATCCCCGTGATCGCCTCCAACCGGCTCACCACCCCCGCCGAGGCGGAGGAGGCGCTGACGTCCGGGGCCGCCGCGCTCGTCGGGCTGGCCCGGCCCCTGCTGGCGGACCCCGAGTGGATGGCCGCGATCAGCGACCCGCGCGCTCGGACCCTGACCCCGTGCATCGCCTGCAACCAGGCCTGCCTCGACCACGTGTTCACCGGGGCCAAGGTCTCGTGCCTGATGAACCCCCGCGCCGGGCGGGAGACGGAGCCGGAGTACGCCGCGCCCGTCCCGGTGGCCCTGGGCCGCCGGCGCCGGATCGCCGTGGTCGGTGCCGGGCCGGCGGG
>NZ_JXSP01000185.1:0-1301 GCF_000946635.1 Micrococcus sp. MS-ASIII-49 | reverse complement strand
GGCGAGCTGCCGGCGTGGCGGGGACGCGGGGGTGGGCGTCGGGGCCGATTTGCACGCCCGGGCGGGCGGGGGTTAGAGTATTCCTCGCTGCCTGTGACGGTCGCCGGATGCCCGGAGCCGAGAGCAGGAAGCCGCTCGCGCGAGTGGCGGAATTGGTAGACGCGCTGGCTTCAGGTGCCAGTGTTCGCAAGGACGTGGGGGTTCAAGTCCCCCCTCGCGCACCGAGGACGAAGGCCCCGGAACCGTGTGGTTCCGGGGCCTTCGGCGTTCCCGGGCTGGTCCCACTCGCCCGTTGGGGGCGGTTTCGGGCGGTATCCACGCCGAATACCGCCCGAAACCGCCCCCAAACGCCGCGGGGTGGGCCGGGCGCGGGGCCGCCCGCCCGACGTCGGCCCTCACGGCTTGACGCACACCACCGGGACGCGGGCCTCCAGGATGATCTGCTGCGCGGCCGATCCCAGCAGCAGCTTGCCCACGGGGGAGCGGTGCTTCACGCCCACCACGATCCGGCTCGCGCCCACGCGCTCGGCGTGCTCGAGCAGGTCGCCGACGGCGTCCCGGCCGCGCTCCTGGGCGTGCGCCACGGACACGCCGACGCCGGCCTCGCGTGCCTCCGCCTCGTCCGGCTCGGTCCCGTCGAGGGAGAACCAGACCACGTCCTCTCCGCGCAGGGCCGCCTCCGCCAGGGCGGCCCGCCAGGCCGCGGCGCTCTCGGGGGTGCTGGTTCCGGTGCTGATGATCGTCATGGGGACCACTGTGCGTCATGGGCGCGGTCCCCGTCACCACCCGGGCCGGTTGTCGTCGGTCACTCTGCGGACGCGGAGCGCACGCAGCCTCGTCGCGCTGTTACGGTGACCTCCACCACTCGCACCTGTCCCCGGCGCCACTCCCTGGCGGCGGGGTGTCTCTGTTAGGAACCGCCATGTCCTCCACCTCCCCCGACGGCCCCCCGCGCCGACGCACGGGGATCGGCCGGATCGTCTTCAGCGTGATCGCGGTGCTCACCGTGCTCGCGGCCTCCGCCTTCTCCATCCGCTCGGCCTCGGGAGGGAACGACATCCGCACCAACCTGACCCTCATCGCCCCCGCGGCCGCCGGCGGCGGCTGGGACTCGTTCCAGCGCGAGCTGCAGCAGACCATGCGCGTCAACGGGCTGGTGAACAACGTCCAGGTGGTCAACATCCCCGGTGCCGGCGGCAACATCGCCCTCGGCCAGCTGACCACGCTCGAGGACGCGAACAACCTCATGGTGGGCGGCACCGGCCAGATCGCCGCCCACGCGGCCCGTGGCACCGGCCCCG
>NZ_JXSP01000184.1:0-3956 GCF_000946635.1 Micrococcus sp. MS-ASIII-49 | reverse complement strand
TGCGGCCGCCGGCACGGCGGGGGCCGCGGGGCGCGCTCAGTCGGCGGCGGGCAGCTCCATCACGAGCTCGGTGATGACCTCGGCACGGGCGTTGGAGAAGACCTTCTCCTCGCCGACGGTCTCGAAGCCGCGGCGGGAGAGCACCTTCACGGAGCCCACATTGTCCTCGGGGACGTGCGCCCGCAGCGGGCGGGCGGTGTGCTCCTCCAGGAACCGGTCCACGGCCGCGGTCGTCAGCCCCAGGCCCCAGTAGTCCTGCGCGGTCCAGAAGGACAGCTCGCCCACGCCGTCCTGCTGGATGCACACGAGCGCACCCACGGCGCGGCCCTCGTGCTCGATGGTCCGCACGACGGTGTCCTCGTCCCCGAGCAGGTGGGCCCAGTGGTAGTCGAAGACACCGCGGTCCCGGGGGTTGCGGGGGGCGAAGGCGGACATCAGGTTGGCCTGCTCGTCCTGCTGGTGGAGGAAGAACTCGTCCAGATCCTCGGGTCGGACGTCACGAAGAAGCACGGCGGTGGACCTCTCGGGGCGGGGTTCGACGGCGTCCGCCGTCGCGGGTACCGGCCACCGTACCACCGGGCACGACGTCGGCCCGCCGGGCCGGTGCCGTCCGCTCAGTCCTCGCCGGACAGCGGTCCGGGGGCCGTGGCCGCGGCCCAGGCCATGGCCACGAGGGTCGCACGGCGGGCCGCGCGGTCGGCCGCGGTGCGCCGCACCGAGCGGGGGGTGGAGTTGAGCAGGCCCAGCACGGCCTGGGCGCGGAACACGGCGGTGGCCTGGTCCTCGTGGGGGTGGACGACCTGCAGCTGGCGCGCCCACACGTCGATGTAGGCGCGCTGGGTGCGCGTGATGGCCGTGCGCGCGCCGTCGGGCAGGGCGGACATGTCGCGGTCCTGCACACGGATCACGTCGCGCTGGGCGAGGGCGAAGTCCGCCTGGAAGCCGATGAGGGCCCGCAGGGTCTCCGCCCCCGGCGCGTGCTGCGCCTCGGCGGCCAGCCCGCCGTCGAGCAGGTCCTGCGAGGCCGTGTCGAGGATCGCCGTGAGCACGGCGGCCTTGCCGGCGAAGTGGCGGTAGATGGCGGGGCCGCTGATCCCGACCGCGGCGCCGATGTCCTCGAGGCGGACCGCGTCGAAGCCCCGGGCCGCGAACAGTCGCGCCGCGGCCGCGAGCAGGTCCACCCGGCGTCGGGCCTTGGCGGCCTCCCGGGCGGTCGGCGGGGTCGCCGGGGCGGCGGGGGACGCGGGATCGGCGGCGGGCATGGGTTCCACTGTAGGACGAGACGAGGCGCGCCGGGCGCCCGGTCGACGTCAGTGACGATCGTCACTACACTGAGGCTCGGTTCAGTTAGTCGTCATTCACTGAAGGGGGTCTCATGACCGCCAGCACCCCGGCCCCGGCCGCGCAGTCCGCGCCCACCGTGGCCGAGCGCAACGCGGCCGGCCACGCTCGGCTCGAGCAGGAGCTCGCCGACCTCGTCGCCCGCACGTCGCTCGGCGGGCCCGAGCGCTCGCGCGAGCGCCACACCGGCCGCGGCAAGCTGCTGGTGCGGGACCGCATCGACGCGCTGCTCGACGAGGGCTCGCCCTTCCTCGAGGTCGGCGCGCTGGCCGCGCACGGCCTGTACGACGGGGACAGCCCCGCCGCCGGCGTCGTGGCGGGCATCGGCCTGGTCCACGGCCGCCTCGTGATGGTGGTCGGCAACGACGCCACCGTGAAGGGCGGCACCTACTACCCCATGACGGTGAAGAAGCACCTGCGGGCCCAGGAGATCGCCCTGGAGAACCGCCTGCCGTGCATCTACCTCGTGGACTCCGGCGGCGCGTTCCTGCCCCGCCAGGACGAGGTCTTCCCGGACCGCGAGCACTTCGGCCGCATCTTCCGGAACCAGGCGCTGCTCTCCTCGCAGCGCATCCCGCAGCTGGCCGCGGTGTGCGGCTCCTCCACGGCGGGCGGCGCGTACGTGCCGGCCATGTCGGACGAGACCGTGATCGTGCGCGAGCAGGGCACCATCTTCCTCGGCGGCCCCCCGCTCGTGAAGGCCGCGATCGGGGAGGACGTCTCGCCCGAGGACCTCGGCGGCGGCCGGCTGCACGCCGAGCGCTCCGGCGTCGCGGACCACCTGGCGGACGACGACCTGCACGCCATGCAGATCCTCCGGGACATCGTGGCCACCCTGCCCCCGGCCGAGGCGCCGGCCTGGGAGGTCGCCCCCGCCGCGGAGCCCGCCAAGGACCCGGCCGAGCTGACCAGCGTCGTGCCCGTGGACGTGAACACCCCCTACGACGTGCGCGAGGTGATCGACCGCCTCGTGGACGGCGGCTCCGTCCACGAGTTCAAGCCCCTCTACGGCACCACCCTGGTCACCGCGTTCGCGCGGATCGACGGCCACCCCGTGGGCGTCCTCGCCAACAACGGCATCCTGTTCGGAGACTCCGCCCGCAAGGGCGCGCACTTCATCGAACTGTGCGACCAGCGCGGCATCCCGCTGCTGTTCCTGCAGAACATCTCCGGCTTCATGGTGGGTCGGGACGCGGAGGCCGGCGGCATCGCGCGCGACGGCGCCAAGATGGTCACCGCCGTCGCGACCGCCCGCGTGCCCAAGCTGACCGTGGTGATCGGCGGCTCGTTCGGCGCCGGCAACTACGCGATGTGCGGCCGCGCCTACTCACCCCGCTTCCTGTGGATGTGGCCGAACGCGCGCATCTCCGTGATGGGCGGCCCGCAGGCCTCCTCCGTGCTCACGCAGATCAAGCAGGACCAGCGGGCCGCCGCGGGGGAGGAGCCGATGTCCTCCGAGGAGGTCGAGGCCTTCCAGGCGCCGGTCCGTCGGCAGTACGAGGACCAGGGCAGCCCCCTGTACTCCACCGCCCGCCTCTGGGACGACGGGGTGATCACCCCCGGCCAGACCCGCCGGGTGCTCTCCCTGGCCCTCGACGTCATCTCCCGTTCCCCGCTGCCGGACTCCCGGTTCGGCCTGTTCCGCATGTGAGCCACCAGTGACCGAGAACCACGCCCAGGGGACGCCCCTGTTCGACACCGTGCTGGTGGCCAACCGCGGCGAGATCGCCGTGCGCGTCATCCGCACCCTGCGCCGCCTCGGCATCCGCTCGGTGGCCGTGCACTCCGACGCCGACGCCGACGCGCGGCACGTCCGCGAGGCGGACACGGCGGTCCGCCTCGGCCCGGCTCCGGCCCGCGAGTCGTACCTGGACATCGACGCCGTCGTCGACGCCGCGCGCCGCACCGGCGCCCAGGCCGTGCACCCCGGCTACGGCTTCCTGTCCGAGAACGCCGACTTCGCCCGCGCGCTGGAGGCGGCCGGCATCGTGTTCGTGGGCCCGCCCGTGGCCTCGCTCGACGCGATGGCGGACAAGATCCGCGCGAAGGAGACCGTGGCCGCGTACGACGTGCCGGTGGTCCCCGGCATCCAGGACCCCACGCTCACCGACGAGCAGATCACGGCCGAGGCCGAGCGCGTCGGCTTCCCGCTGCTGATCAAGCCCTCCGCGGGCGGCGGCGGCAAGGGCATGGTGGCCGTGCGCGCCGCCGAGGAGCTGCCCGGCGCCCTCGCCTCGGCCCGGCGCACGGCGCGCTCGGCGTTCGGCGACGACACGCTGCTGCTCGAGCGGCTCATCACCGCGCCCCGGCACGTCGAGGTGCAGGTGTTCGCGGACGCCCACGGCGCCACCGTGCACCTGGGTGAGCGCGAGTGCTCCCTGCAGCGCCGCCACCAGAAGGTGATCGAGGAGGCCCCCGCGCCCCTGCTGACCGGGCTGGCGCACGGGGCCGAGCTCCGCGAGCGCCTGGGCCGGGCCGCCGTGGACGCGGCCGTGTCCGTGGGCTACCGCGGTGCCGGCACCGTCGAGTTCCTCGTCTCGGACGAGAACCCGGACGAGTTCTTCTTCATGGAGATGAACACCCGCCTGCAGGTGGAGCACCCGGTCTCCGAGGAG
>NZ_JXSP01000183.1:0-1460 GCF_000946635.1 Micrococcus sp. MS-ASIII-49 | reverse complement strand
CGTGGCTCGCGGCGGCTCTGCCCACCACCGCGGAGGTGCCCGCGGTGGTGGGGCTGCAGCAGGACGAGGCGGTCGCGGCGCTCGAGGACGCAGGTCTGGTGGCCGTCGTCTCGTCCGCGTACATGGCCGACGCCCCGGACGGGACCGTCACCCAGAGCGACCCGCCGACGGGCACGGAGGTGCCCCGCGGGGCCGAGGTGCGGATCCGGGTGTCCCGCGGCGAGGAGGGCATCGCGCTGTCCGACTCCCTGCACGGGCTGTCCGAGGACGCGGCCCGCCGCGAGCTGGAACGGCTGGGCCTGCGTGTCTCCTCCGTGCAGTACCAGGACGACGGCCGACTCGAACGCGGGCTGCTCGCCCGCACCGACCCCGCGATGGGCACGCACGTGCCGCCCGGCTCCTCCGTGGTGCTGCACCTGTCCAGCGGCATGGTCGACGTGCCGGATGTGGTGGGGATGAGCGCTCCGGACGCGCGGCGTCAGCTGGCGCTGAGCGCCCCCGAGCTGCGCGTGCGGATCCAGGACGAGGACGGCGCGACCACGGACACCGGAACGGTCGTGGCCCAGGATCCGCCCGCCGGCGTCCGCGTGGACAACCGTTCCTCCCTGACCCTGACGGCGTCCTCATGGATCGCGCCCACGGCCGAGCCCTCCGAGCCGGCGCCGCCGTCCAGCGAGGCGCCCGAGCCCACGCCGTCGGCGTCCGCGTCACCGAGCCCCCCGCCGTCGGAGAGCCCCGAGCCCTCCGCGAGCGCGGAACCCTCGCCCTCGCCGTCCGCCTCGGCCACGCCCAGCCCCGAGCCGACGACGACCGCGACGCCGTCACCGACGCAGAGCCCGGCGCCGACGTCGGCGGCCCCGTCGACCTCGCCGGGGCCGACCGAGCAGTCGCCGAGCACCTCGTCCACCGCGACGCCGGTGGACCCGCTGCCGACGCTGACGCCGGAGCCCGAGCCCTCGATCGATCCGCCGCCGTCCACCTGAGCGGACGGGGCGCCGTCGGACCCGCGAACCGGGCCCCGGGGCCGGTCAGTCCTGGCGGACGAGGGGCGAGAGCCGGCCGCCGCGCTCGGCGGCCCCGGAGAGCCCCACGGACTCGAGCCAGTTGCCGAGCATCCGGTAGCCGCCCTCGGTGAGCACGGACTCGGGGTGGAACTGCACGCCCCACAGGGGCGCGGTGCGGTGGGCCAGTCCCATCACGACGCCGTCCTCGGTCTCGGCGGTGATCTCCAGGACCGCCTCGTCCACGGTGGGCCGCACGGCGGCCAGCGAGTGGTAGCGGGTGGCGGTGAACGGCGAGGGGACACCCTCGAACATGGGGTGCTCGCCGTGGCGGACCAGGGACGTCTTGCCGTGCATGAGGGACTCCGCGTGCGTCACGGTCGCGCCGAACGCCTCCGCGATGGCCTGGTGCCCCAGGCACACCCCGAAGAGCGGGCGGGCCCCCCCCGGGGGGGGGGG
>NZ_JXSP01000182.1:0-1662 GCF_000946635.1 Micrococcus sp. MS-ASIII-49 | reverse complement strand
CCGGACCCCCGCGGGGGTCCGGCCCTTCGTCATGCCGGGCGCGTCAGGCGCCGGCGGTGAGGCGGTCCGTCTCGTCCTGCCACAGCGCGGCCTGGGGACGCAGCGCGTCCTCGACGGCGCGGGCGTGGTGGGCGCAGAACTGGAGGGCACCGCCCGAGTGCAGCACGGCGCGGACGTAGGCCTGCGCGCCGCAGCGGTCGCAGCGGTCGGAACGGGTGAGGGCGGCCGGCTCGGCCACGGCGGTGATGGACATGGTGTCCTCCTCGGGTCTCTCGGGGCTGGAGGGCGACGACGCCGGTGGGGCGGGTCGGTCCTCCTCTTGTCCCATGGAACAGCAAGGATGGCAGGGAACTTCCCCGCGCGCCCGCCCCGCACCCGCGTTTCGCCACCCGCGTACGCAAGCAGCCGGGCCGGGCTGCCCAGGGACGTCCGGCCCGAACCCTGGCGTGTCCGGCCCGCGGAGTAGGCTGGACCGGCCGCCGTCGTCCACCGAAAGGCCCGCCCCGTGCCCGCGAACACCGAGTACAACGCCCGCCACCTCTCCGTGCTGGAGGGGCTCGAGGCCGTCCGCAAGCGGCCGGGCATGTACATCGGCTCCACCGATTCCCGCGGCCTCATGCACTGCCTCTGGGAGATCATCGACAACTCGGTGGACGAGGCTCTGGCCGGCTTCGGGCAGTCGATCGAGATCACCCTGCATCCGGACGGCTCCGTCGAGGTCGAGGACAACGGGCGCGGCATCCCCGTGGACGTGGAGCCGCGCACCGGCCTGTCCGGTGTCGAGGTGGTGTTCACCAAGCTCCACGCCGGCGGCAAGTTCGGCGGCGGTTCCTACGCCGCCTCGGGTGGCCTGCACGGCGTGGGCGCGTCGGTGGTCAATGCCCTGTCCTCGCGCCTGGACGTGCAGGTGCTGCGCGGCGGCAAGGTCCACCAGATGTCGTTCCGGCGCGGCGAGCCGGGCCGCTTCCAGGACGGGTCGCGCCCGTCGCCAGACGCCCCGTTCGAGCCGTCCACGGACGCCTCGCCGCTGGACGTCGTCGGGAAGGCCAAGCGCGGGCAGACCGGCACGCGCGTGCGCTACTGGGCGGACGAGCAGATCTTCGTGAAGGACGCGACGTTCTCCGCCGAGGAGCTCCAGGCGCGGGCGCGCCAGACCGCCTACCTGATCCCGGGCCTGCGGATCACAGTCAAGGACCTGCGCCGCCGACCCGGCACGCCCGGCGCCGACGGCCCGGTCGAGGAGGTCTTCCAGTACGACGGCGGCATCTCCGAGTTCGTGGAGCACCTCACGCCCGCCACCCCGGTGACGGACGTGTGGCGGATCCAGGGCTCCGGCACCTTCAAGGAGCGGGTCCCGGTGCTCGGCGAGGACGGGCGCACCTCCATGCAGGATGTGCAGCGCACGTGCGAGGTGGACGTCGCCCTGCGCTGGGACGTCGGCTACGACACCGTGTTCCGGTCCTTCGTGAACATCATCGCCACGCCCAAGGGCGGCACCCATCAGTCCGGGTTCGAGGCGGCACTGCTGAAGGTGTTCCGGGCCCAGGTGGAGGCCAACGCGCGCCGGCTCAAGGCCGGGTCGGACAAGGTGGAGAAGGACGACGTGCTGGCCGGCATGACCGCCGTCCTGACGGTGCGGCTCCCCGAGCCGCAGTTCGAGGG
>NZ_JXSP01000181.1:0-1295 GCF_000946635.1 Micrococcus sp. MS-ASIII-49 | reverse complement strand
CAGCTTTTCATGGCCGCTTACAAGCAGCCATGCCGGCTCAGCCCCAGAGGCCGCCCGGCCCGGCGCGCTCGGCTCGAACACCTGACACTGCAACACATCCAGGAGCACCACCTCCAGATCCCCCTCGCACTCGGCAAGACGCATCCCCAGGCCCGTGCGCTGCGCGATCACCTGTCCCCGGTCCTCCGGGGAAGGGCCGGCCTGCCAGGCCACCACCGTGAGCACGCCCCCGGTCACGTCGGCGTCGAGGAGACGCGCGTGAGTCTCACGGCTGAAATGCCTCCGGTTCAGCTCGCACAACACCCGACACACCTCAACCGTGGACGGCAGCCTCGAGGGCGGCAGGGCATCCGGTGCAGTCATCTTCCCCAGGGTACGAGCGAGGGCTCGCACCCGCACAGGCCCTTCTCCAGCTCCCGTCTCTCGTGACGAACTGCCAGCTCGATGGGAATATCACCAGATGAGCCTGCCCAGCGCCATTGCGGACCTCTACCGGCGGTATGCCCGATTCGATGGGCACCCCACGCGCCCCCAGTTCTAGTGGGCGTTCCTCTACCTGGCGGCTGCGGGCAGTCTCCTGACCCTCTTTTTCGGGCTTCTGGGGGCCGACACGGCTACACTGTCGATCCCCCTCTTCACCGTCAGCGGCCAGCGCAGCGATAACCCGGCGGGCTCGATCACGGCCACCTACCACCTCACCGCGACCCCCTTCTGGGCCGCCCACCTCATCCCGCAGCTCGCACTCATCACCCGTCGGGTTCACGACGCTGGGTTCAGCCGGGCCTGGGTCCTCCTGGGCGTCATCCCCCTCATCGGACCCTTCACTTTGTTGATCCTCGCTGCCAGCAGATCGACACCACGCACCCGCACACCCGGCTCCCCCCATCCTCATCTGCCCGGCGCAAGGCCAAACAGCCTCCAGCAATAGCGATCGCTTCTGACCGGTCGGAACCGTGAAGCATCAGGGCCTTGGCCCTTGATCGTGGACACGGTGTCGGTTCGGTTATGCCGCTTCCGCAAGCGTAGCGGAGCGTGCGGCTTCGTAGGCGTTCGGGCTGATGTTGCCGATCGCGGAGTGGCGCCGGCGAGTGTTGTAGCGGTTCGCCCACCGGAACACGGCCCGGTAGGCGGTGGCCTGGTCCGGGAACGCTGACCGGCCGGCGAGGAGTTCGCGCTTGAGCGTGGCGTTGAAGCTTTCCGCGAGTGAGTTGTCGGCACTCGTGCCGACCGCGCCCGTGGACTGGGTCACGCCCAGCTGCTCGCAGAGCGCGGCGTAGGCCTTCGAGGTGTAGACG
>NZ_JXSP01000180.1:0-1024 GCF_000946635.1 Micrococcus sp. MS-ASIII-49 | reverse complement strand
CACCACTTCCAGGGACTTGACCAAGGAGAATCGGAACATGCCCAAGAAGTACACCCCCGAGCTGCGTGAGCGCGCGATCAGGATGGTCCTGGAACGCCAAGCCGCTCAAGGAGGGCCTCGCTCGCACTCCATCCGAGCCATCGCCCCGCAGGTCGGAGTCGGTGAAGAGACGCTGCGCATGTGGTGCAACCGCCACGGCCACGAGATCAACCAGGCGCCGGCGGGAGAAGATCTGCAGCAGGAGAACAAGCGCCTCAAACGTGAGCTCGCCGAGGCTCGGCGAGCGAACGAGATCCTCAAAGCCGCCTCGGCTTTTTTCGCCAGGGAGCTCGACCGCCCCACGACGAGATGATCGCGTTCATCGACGAACACCGCGATCAGTTCGGGGTCGAGGCCATCTGCCGCGTGCTCAGCGCGACGGAGTGTGGGTTCATCACCTCTCGCGGCTACCGCGCCGCGAAGAGACGGCCTGCCTCCGAGAGGGCTCTACGAGACGAGCTCCTCATCGAGGAGCTCGAGCGGATCCACGCGGAGAACTACGGCGTCTACGGGGTGCGCAAGATGCACCACGCGATGCGCCGCGCCGGGTGGGAGATCGGCCGGGACCAGGTCACCCGCCTGATGAAGCTCGCCAGCGTGGAAGGGGTTCGGCGCGGCCGCAAGCCGATCACCACGAGGCCGGCAGGCGAGCCGGATGCTCGTCCTGACCTCGTGGAGCGCTGCTTCACCGCCGAGCGGCCGAACCAGCTGTAGGTCGCTGACATCACCTACGTCAGGATCCTGGGCGGGTTCTGCTTGAGTCGCTTTCATCACCGCCGTCTTCTCCCGGCGCGTCGTGGGATGGGCGGTCTCGGGCAGCCTGCACACCGCGGGGCTGCCGTTGCTCGCCCTCGAGCACGCCCTCGTGAGCACGGGAGCCAGCCGTGGCCGGCAGGGCCCGGTGCACCACAGTGACAGGGGCAGCCAGGGTGGATTCAATCGGTCGTCGCAACACCCTCTCTGAATCACTGGAGGTATGGGCGAT